>NZ_JBQZXE010000014.1:0-53214 GCF_053555855.1 Shigella sp. SIG3 | reverse complement strand
CCCGGAGAGGGTTAGTAGTTCCAGCGATAACGCTGCAAGTCGATTTGCCCGCTTCCCGATACCATCACACCTTCTGCCAGTAATGCCTGTCGCTGACGCTGTAAATCCGGCCCGGTTAGCGAAATTGTGCCATGGCGATTAACCACCCGGTGCCAGGGTAAGGTGCTGCCTTCAGGGAGACGCTTTAACACACCGCCCACCTGGCGCGCGGCGCGGGGCGATCCCGCCAGTTTCGCCACATCACCGTAAGTGGTGACATAGCCTTCGGGAATAGCGGCGACGATTTGCCAGACGCGTTGGGGAAATGAATCTTCTTTTTCCATCTTTTCTTCCTGAGGTAATTTTTCAGCATAATCTGGAAAAACGCCCGAGTGAAGTCGCATTGCGCAAGAAACCAGCATCTGGCACGCAATGGGTTGCAATTAGCCGGGGCAGCAGTGATAATGCGCCTGCGCGTTGGTTTTCAACGCTCTCAATGGGGGCTCTGTTGGTTCTCCCGCAACGCTACTCTGTTTACCAGGTCAGGTCCGGAAGGAAGCAGCCAAGGCAGATGACGCGTGTGCCGGGATGTAGCTGGCAGGGCCCCCACCCATTTCTGCCTCCCACCGTTTCGTCAAAAAATCCCAGCATGGCTAAACTTTAACCACAACTGACGTCGCAAGAATTGTCTGGCTGCGCAGTACGCTTCGGAGGTATGTCTGATGAAGTATGTTGATGGTTTTGTGGTTGCCGTTCCTGCCGATAAAAAGGATGCCTATCGGGAAATGGCCGCTAAGGCCGCGCCATTGTTTAAAGAGTTTGGCGCGCTTCGTATTGTCGAATGCTGGGCCAGCGATGTACCGGATGGCAAAGTGACCGATTTTCGTATGGCGGTGAAAGCGGAAGAGAATGAAGAGGTTGTCTTTAGCTGGATTGAATACCCTTCAAAAGAGGTCCGCGACGCAGCTAATCAAAAGATGATGTCGGACCCACGGATGAAAGAGTTCGGCGAGTCCATGCCGTTTGACGGCAAGCGAATGATCTATGGCGGATTCGAGTCAATCATCGACGAATAGGTAGCGTGACGGGCTGTGCGGCGTGCCGTCAGCCCAAAAATTCACAAATGTTGCTCGGCCCAGCGTAAGAAATCTTCTTTCGGTAATGCCTTGCTGTAGAGCCAGCCCTGACCGTAGTGCACGCCATGCTGGTGTAGCCACTCTTCTTGTTTACTGGTTTCGATTCCCTCCGCTACCATTTTCAGTTTCAGTGTTTTTGCCATTTCGATGATATGCGGCGTGACATTTTTATATTCCAGCGCATCAACGAAAGATTTATCGATCTTCAGAATGTCGACATCCAGATCCTGTAAATAACTTAAACTTGAATACCCCGTACCAAAATCATCAAGATAAATTTCATGGCCCGCCTCCCGGTAGCGAGAAATTATCGGGGCGCTGGTTTTCGGATCGGCAAACTCGCGTTCAGTGAGTTCAAGCGCGATCTGTCTGGGATTAACCTGATAGTGATTGATCATTTCACGCAGCAATTGCGGGATTTTTTCCGAGGTGAGCACGGTGGATTCAAGATTGATCGAAATATGCTGCTGTGGATGCTGACGCAAGCAGTCGCCCATATCTTCAAAGACGCTTCTTATAATCAGTAGCGTCAATGGCTCAGAAAGGCCCGTTTGCTGTGCCAGCGGAATAAAACTATCTGGTGACAACCAACTACCGTCTGTCTGCGGCCAGCGCGCCAGTGCCTCAGCACCGACAATTTTGCCATTGGCTAAGGAGACAATCGGCTGATAGTGCACGCAAATATCACGATTTTCGATAGCATCCTGCAGCCGATGATGCGGTGACTGGATACGGCGCAAAATACGCAGCACAAACATCGCTGCCAGCAGGCCAATCACCAACCCGAGCGGTAACCAAATAAAGACTTGCCGATGCCAGCCTTTCTGCAACATTTTCGTTGAAGCCCAGGTGATGATCGAAATATTCATCTCCGGGAAGGGCAGGATATCGTAAATGATCCCATTATTTTCGATATGCTCACCGGGTGTTTTTTGTAGCCTGGTAATAATTCCCTGAGCAATTTCATCGCTGCTGGTTATGACAACGTTATGGGCATTGCCAATAATGGCGGCATCAATTTGCCATGAGCTATAGGGAATGACATCAATAAAGGAAGCGGGGTCGATCATGACGACATAATGTGCCGTTCCCATGGCGACCATGTAACGGATAATGCCTAAATCGTTATGCGATGTTAACCAGACACGATAACCATCTTTCGAAATTTTACCTGGCTCGGGAAAGGTATCGGGCGGACTTTCATGCTCCAGAGACGAACACTGGGGAACGTTGTTATCGATATAAACCACTTCCTGAATATAGCGATAACTGTAAGATACCCGACGCATTTCCATGAGATGGGCTTCGCTACAGGCAGCGCCTTGCCATCTTTCCAGCTCCTGCAGCGCATCTTTCCCTTGTGTCGCCACCTTATTGGCTCGAATAGCGACGCGGGAGGAATAGGTATCCAGCTCTTCAATAAACGATGTTTCTACCTGCTGATGGGCCAGCCAGATGCTTAAGCCGACAGGCAGCAATACTGAAAGAATCAGTACTCCCGAAATAAGGCCGACCAGATGTCGTGTTCTCACCAGCATATCCTTATTAACACAGTGTAGGGAAAGTATATCTGATTGTGGAAAAAGGCTGGCAGGAGATAAGGAGGTAGAGCTGGTATTTCATGAAGTGATGGGTGGAAACGATCATTGTCATTTGACCAGGCGCAGAGCTTTACGCCTGGTATGTAACCCTAACTTAAGATGTTGATTCGGCGCGAGCGAGGGTAAAAATATCGTAAAAAGACAGTTCACCTTTACGGACGATCATTTTTTGCAGTTGTTCCTTATGAACATCCGCGACACGCGGAGAGTTCAAGATGGCTTCAACCAGCGCGGCAGGTACAAAGCGCGTGTTGTACCATTCGCCGTTATAGCAAACGCGGAAATCCAGCACGTCGATATCTTCATAGCGGTAGCGTGGGTAGACATCGAAAAAGAAGAAACCATTAAGCAGGATAAATAATACAACCAGTAGCCAGACAGAGCCTGACAGCGTTTCGGACTGCAACATCACCGCCAGGGTGGCAAAAAAAGCAACGTACATACCGATAAACAGCCCCGGATGTTTACGGATAAAACTGATACTAAAGCGGGGTTTGTTGTCGCGTTTTTCGCGGGTATTCAGAGACTCAATCGTTTCGGTCAGCAGGCGTTGTATTTCGGTCATCGTTTGCCTTCGTGGTATCTGCAACTTTCCAGGGAACACCCTATTTTAACGTGGGAATAGTAGAGGGGAAGTAACAGATCTACCACAATTTTGCATAACAGTTGCGAAAAACCGATTACAATTTTTTAATTATTCTGGCTGGATTACCGCCCACGACAACGTTGTCCGGGACACCTTTTGTGACAACTGCACCTGAAGCTACCACGACGTTATCACCAATGGTCACACCAGGGTTAATGACCGCGCGTCCGCCAATCCAGACGTTATTACCGATGGTGACGGGTTTCCCCAGTTCAGCACCGCTATTACGTGCTACAGGGTCGATGGGATGTGTTGCCGTGTAGATATGAACGCCTGGTGCCAACATACAGTTATCACCGATGCGAATAGGGCAGACATCAAGCATCACGCAATCGAAGTTGGCGAAAAAATTATTGCCGAGAAAAATGTTATAGCCATAATCACAGCGAAACGTTGGCTCAATATAAGCCTCTGTCACCTGACCGAATAAATCAGCGAGAATTTGCTGGCGTAATGTGTGCTCTTCCGCTAGGGAATGATTGTATCGGTGAATAAGCTGACGAGCGCGCAGGCGATCGCGAGATAACGTCTCATCTGCCGAGCGATACAACTCACCAGCAATCATCTTTTCTTTTTCTGTGCTCATTACTGACCTCCGGTTGCTGAAAATGCGGCAACACAGTAAGACGAAAAGTCAGTGAAGAGAACGTTCTCATTACATCTGTGTGATAAAGATCACATAGGGTATGTCTTCATGGCGAAAAAGTATAAAATTCTTAATAAACAGCCGGTTATAGCTCCGAAAGCGAATTATTTATTAGCGAATAAATTTCCATACTGAGGAAGGGATCTTGTCGTACAGTTTATTCATGGTCAATTCGGCGAGGCGGTGATCTGCGGCTGAGTAAAATACCGCCAGTTCATTATCTGATAATTCGTATTTATTTTTCTCGATAACACGCTCCAGCGTGTCAATTGTCTGGCAACGACGTAAACGCATTAAATAATCGGTTTTTGTTAAAGGTTTTTCGGACATACTTCTACCCATGGTTGTAATAATTCTAACAAGATAAACTCGCAGGATTCTCTTTCGTCGCATTGACAAAACAACGGAATAGTCGATTACCTGACTTCCGCCATTTCTGAAGAGCCTGCATATTAATACCATAACTGCTGAACAACATAAAGGTGTCATCCAGATATTCGTCGATCTGCTCAATGAGCTTATTGTCTTCATTATACTTAATTTTGTAATTAAGTGCGAAGGTCGCAATATGCTCAATCAGTTCATTCAACTGGAGGTTGATCGCCGAGGTTGGGTCGTTAACCCAGCCATGATTGCTTTCTTCAAGGTTTGCAAGACAGTCATGATACAGGGTTTCACAGAGAAACTTAAGCTGTGCGATATCATGTCTTTTGGGTGAGTATTCATCCATAACGCGTCCCCTTCTTAGTGGTTGAACTAACGGACACCTTTCGGGATGGAAAAAACTTACTGACCTAGACTTGCCCTCTCGTTTGTTAGCTTAACTATAAGCCACTCTTTGCAGGTTTTCATCGCATTATTACGAAACATTACAATTAGGAAGGAATCGGGACAGGACTCACTTTTTCATACTAGCACTAACCCGCAGCAGGTAAAAGCAGTTTGCTCGAACTGTTCATAACATTTCAGGATTATCGCCAGATGAAATTGGTGACACTAATACCAGGATTGCTCTGAATATGACGTAATAACCGAGGAATGAATAAAGAATTACCGCAAATAATTAAGAATAGCCTCTAAATGATTATGGATTATTAAATCTATTAGCGCTACTTAATATAAATTAACTAACAATCAGTATTTTTTATGAATTTTATACGTGGTTAATACTGGTTTTCGTATGAGATCCTGAGTTGGTGGTTCAATTACTCCTTAATGTTCGTAGGTTATGCATAAAAAAGGCCGCTTACGCGGCCTTAGTGATTACATGTTGTATCAATGATGATCGACAGTATGGCTGTGCTCGATATCTTCATTCTTGCGGCTAAAGCGGCGGCGAACCACCACAAAGAATACCGGAACGAAGAAGATTGCCAGTACCGTTGCGGTCACCATCCCGCCCATTACACCGGTACCTACTGCGTTCTGCGCGCCGGAACCAGCACCAGTACTGATAACCAGCGGCATAACGCCGAGGATAAACGCCAGCGAGGTCATCAGGATCGGACGTAAACGCATCCGCACCGCATCAAGCGTCGCTTCAATCAGACCTTTACCTTCTTTATCCATCAAGTCTTTGGCGAATTCGACGATAAGTATCGCGTTCTTCGCCGACAACCCAATGGTTGTGAGCAGTCCTACTTGGAAGTAAACGTCATTGGTCAGGCCACGGAAGGTGGCAGCCAGCAACGCACCGATAACCCCCAGCGGAACGACCAGCATAACGGAGAACGGAGTCGACCAGCTCTCGTACAGCGCCGCCAGACACAGGAATACGACAATCAACGAAACCGCGTACAGTGAAGGTGCCTGGTTGCCGGAGAGACGTTCCTGATAGGACATCCCCGTCCAGTCATAGCCAACACCGGTAGGCAGTTTGCTCGCCAGTTGTTCCATCAGCTCCATTGCTTCACCGGTACTTTTACCCGGTGCCGCCTGGCCTAAGATTTCCATGGATGGCAGGCCGTTGTAACGTTCCAGACGCGGCGAACCGTACTCCCAACGAGAAGAGGAGAACGCCGAGAATGGCACCATCTGACCATCAGCAGCACGAACATACCAGTCGCCGATATCATCCGGCAGCATACGGTATTTCGCTTCTGACATGACGTAAACTTTCTTCACACGACCGCGGTCGATAAAGTCGTTCACATAGCTACCGCCCCATGCAGCGCCCAGAGTGGTGTTAATGTCGTTGATAGAAACACCCAGCGCCTGCGCTTTTTCCTGGTCGATATCAATCTTAAACTGCGGGGTATCTTCCAGACCGTTTGGACGTACGCTGGTCAGCATATCAGGGTGCTTCGCTGCTTCTGCAAGCAGCTGGTTACGCGCCTGAGTCAGTTTTTCGTGACCAAGGCCAGCCTGGTCAATCAGCTCAAAGTCAAAGCCGGTTGCAGTACCCAGTTCCACGATTGCGGGCAGGTTAAAGGCGAAAACCATCGCATCTTTGATTTGCGAGAAAGCGCGTGTTGCACGCATGGTAATCGCTTCAACTTTGTTTTCTTCGCCCGGACGATCGGCCCAGTCCTTCAAGGAAACGAACGCAATACCGGTATTCTGACCACGTCCCGCAAAGCCGAAGCCGTTAACGGCGAACACCGACTCAACGTTGTTTTTTTCTTTGGTCAGATAGTAATGCGTTACCTCATTGAGCACTTTCTGCGTACGTTCCTGCGTTGCACCTGCTGGCAGCTGAACCATGGTCATAAATACGCCCTGGTCCTCATCTGGCAAGAAGGAGCTTGGCAGACGCACGAACAGATAGGCCATGCCGACCACGATGATCAGATACAGCACTAGGTAACGCCCCGTACTGCGCAGAATACCGCCTACGCTGTCGGTGTAGTGGTGCGTGCTCTTCTCGAACATGCGGTTAAACCAGCCGAAGAAGCCTTTTTTACCTTCCCCGTGATCGCCTTTGGCAATCGGTTTCAGCATGGTGGCACAAAGAGCCGGAGTCAGGATCAACGCTACCAGTACCGACAGCGCCATTGCTGAAACAATGGTAATAGAGAACTGACGATAGATAGCACCAGTAGAACCGCCAAAGAAGGCCATCGGTACGAATACCGCCGACAGTACCATCGCGATACCGACCAGAGCGCCCTGAATCTGCCCCATCGACTTACGGGTAGCTTCTTTTGGCGGCAAACCTTCTTCCGCCATAACACGCTCCACGTTTTCTACCACAACGATAGCGTCATCCACCAACAAGCCGATGGCGAGCACCATCCCGAACATTGTTAGCGTGTTTATCGAGAAGCCAAAGGCGGCAAGGACGGCAAAGGTCCCGAGCAATACCACCGGTACGGCAATGGTCGGAATCAACGTCGCGCGGAAGTTCTGCAGGAACAGATACATAACCAGGAACACGAGGATGATCGCTTCGACCAGCGTTTTAACCACTTCGTGAATAGAGATTTTCACGAACGGCGTGGTGTCGTACGGGTAAACAATTTTCAGACCCGACGGGAAGAACGGTTCCATCTTCGCCAGTTCAGCACGGATTGCCGCAGCGGTATCCAGCGCGTTTGCACCGGTCGCCAGCTTGATCCCCAGACCGGAAGCCGGTTGGCCGTTAAACTCTGCGATGATGTCGTAGTTCTCACCACCCAGCTCAATCTTCGCCACATCACGCAGCAGTACGCGGGAACCATCCTGATTCACTTTCAGCAGGATTTTGCCGAACTCTTCAGTAGAGGTCAGACGCGTCTGAGCAATAATAGAGGCGTTAAGCTGTTGGCCTTTCACCGGCGGCGTACCACCGAGCTGACCCGCCGCAACCTGGGCGTTCTGCGCTTTGATGGCGGTAATGACATCAACCGGCGTTAGCTGGAATTTGTTCAGCTCATTCGGGTTCATCCAGATACGCATCGCGTACTGTGAACCGAACAACTGAACATCACCCACGCCCGACGTACGGCTGATGGCATCTTTCATATTCGCCGCTACGTAGTCAGAGATATCCTCCTGCGTCATGGTGCCATCGGTGTTGATAACGCCGACAACCATCAGGAAGCTGCTGGATGATTTCTCAACGCTCACCCCTTGCTGCTGAACTTCTTGCGGCAGCAACGGCATCGCCAGCTGCAGTTTGTTCTGCACCTGAACCTGCGCGATATCCGCATCAGTACCAGACTCAAAGGTCAGGGTGATCTGCACGGTACCCGTGGAGTCACTGTTAGAGGACATGTACATCAGGTTATCGATACCGTTCATATTCTGTTCGATAACCTGTGTCACCGTGTCCTGCACTGTTTTCGCATCAGCGCCGGGGTAGGAGGCGGAGATCGTTACTGCCGGCGGTGCAATCGTAGGATATTGTGCCACCGGCAGTTTGAGGATCGCCAGCCCCCCTGCCAACATGATGATAATGGCGATCACCCACGCAAAAATCGGGCGATCGATAAAGAAATTAGGCATGTCTTAACGGCTCCTGTTTAAGTTAAGACTTGGACTGTTCAGGCTGAGCACCGCTTGCGGCTTGCTGGTTATTATCAGCGGTAACTTCTTGTGCTTTTACCTGGACACCAGGACGCACTTTCTGCAGCCCACTTATTACTACGCGATCGCCTGCTTTCAGACCTTCTGTCACCAGCCACTTATCGCCAATAGCCTGGCTTGCAACGATCGGACGGGTTTCCACTTTGTCATCCGCGCCAACTACCAGTACGGTGGCATCACCACGCGGCGTACGGGTTACGCCCTGTTGCGGGACTAAAATAGCGTTTGGATTAAGCCCTTCTTCCAGACGTGCGCGCACGAACATACCCGGCAGCAGAGTGTGATCCGGGTTCGGGAAGATAGCGCGTAGGGTGATAGACCCAGTGGTCTGATCAACGGTAACGTCAGAGAATTCCAGCGTACCGTCCTGCGGGAACTTAATGCCGTCACTGGTGATCAGCGACACTTTGGCTTTGCCGTTCTCTTGTTTCAGCGTGCCATTCGCCAGTTCCTGTTTCAGGCGCAGGAAGTCGTTGCTGGACTGGGTCACATCAACGTAGATCGGATCAAGTTGCTGCACGGTTGCCAGCGCAGTCGCCTGACCGTTCTGTACCAATGCGCCTTCCGTCACGTTCGACTTACCAATGCGACCGCTAATCGGAGAGGTGACTTTGGTGTAAGCCAGATTGATCCGCGCAGTTTCAACGGCAGCTTTCGCCGCAGTTACCGCAGCATTCGCCTGTTGCGCATCAGCCAGAGCCTGATCGTACCCTTGCTTACTGATGTACTGAGTACCGAGCAGTTTCTGATAACGATTCACCGTCAATTGCGCGATATTGGCTGCAGCCTGGGCTTTCGCCAGATCACCTTTCGCACTGTCGTATGTCGCCTGATAGGTCGCAGGATCAATCTGATAGAGAGAGACACCAGCTTCGATGTCGCTACCTTCTTTGAAATTACGCTTCAGGATAATCCCGCTAACTTGAGGACGAACTTCTGCGATCCGGTAGGCACTGGTGCGACCCGGAAGCTCGGTTGTGATCTGCAGAGGTTCAGTTTTGACTGTTACTACGCCAACGGCGGGCATCTGCTGGCCACCTTGTTGGGCCTGTTTGTCGTCACATCCTGTTAGGGCTAAGCTGCCTGAGAGCATCAGAACGACCGCCAGAGGCGTAAACCCTCTGTTTTTGTTCATATGTAAACCTCGAGTGTCCGATTTCAAATTGGTCAATGGTCAAAAGTTAATAAACCCATTGCTGCGTTTATATTATCGTCGTGCTATGGTACATACATTCACAAATGTATGTAAATCTAACGCCTGTAAATTCACGAACATATGGCACGAAAAACCAAACAAGAAGCGCAAGAAACGCGCCAACACATCCTCGATGTGGCTCTACGTCTTTTCTCACAGCAGGGGGTATCATCCACCTCGCTGGGCGAGATTGCAAAAGCAGCTGGCGTTACGCGCGGTGCAATCTACTGGCATTTTAAAGACAAGTCGGATTTGTTCAGTGAGATCTGGGAACTGTCAGAATCCAATATTGGTGAACTAGAGCTTGAGTATCAGGCAAAATTCCCTGGCGATCCACTCTCAGTATTAAGAGAGATATTAATTCATGTTCTTGAATCCACGGTGACAGAAGAACGACGTCGATTATTGATGGAGATTATATTCCACAAATGCGAATTTGTCGGAGAAATGGCTGTTGTGCAACAGGCACAACGTAATCTCTGTCTGGAAAGTTATGACCGTATAGAACAAACGTTAAAACATTGTATTGAAGCGAAAATGTTGCCTGCGGATTTAATGACGCGTCGGGCAGCAATTATTATGCGCGGCTATATTTCCGGCCTGATGGAAAACTGGCTCTTTGCCCCGCAATCTTTTGATCTTAAAAAAGAAGCCCGCGATTACGTCGCCATCTTACTGGAGATGTATCTCCTGTGCCCCACGCTTCGTAATCCTGCTACTAACGAATAACCCTGAATCTGACTCCAGGATTTTTCCTGGACATTTTCGTCGTTGCTATTCTGGTTCACTGCGTCGTGATATTCTTGCGGTTTGACTTTTTCAGGTCGTTCTTCAGGTTCAGAAACCTTCATTCATCATGACTATGTTCCAGTATTACAAACGATCACGGCATTTTGTTTTTTCAGCATTTATTGCTTTTGTTTTTGTCTTGTTATGCCAGAACACGGCGTTTGCGCGGGCGTCATCGAATGGTGATCTGCCGACAAAAGCGGACCTGCAGGCGCAACTTGACTCACTAAATAAACAAAAAGATCTTTCTGCTCAGGACAAACTGGTGCAGCAGGATCTGACAGATACATTAGCCACCCTCGATAAAATCGATCGCATAAAAGAAGAGACAGTTCAGCTACGGCAAAAAGTCGCTGAAGCGCCGGAAAAAATGCGCCAGGCGACCGCGGCGTTAACAGCACTTAGCGATGTCGATAACGACGAAGAAACGCGCAAAATTCTGAGTACGCTTTCGTTGCGCCAGCTGGAAACTCGCGTTGCCCAGGCGCTGGACGATTTGCAAAACGCACAAAACGATCTGGCGTCTTATAACAGCCAGCTGGTTTCGTTACAGACGCAGCCCGAACGCGTGCAAAATGCGATGTATAACGCTTCGCAGCAGCTGCAACAAATTCGCAGTCGTCTGGATGGGACTGATGTCGGCGAGACTGCCTTACGTCCCAGCCAGAAAGTGTTAATGCAGGCTCAGCAGGCGTTGCTGAATGCGGAGATTGACCAGCAGCGTAAAAGCCTGGAAGGGAACACCGTCTTGCAGGATACCTTGCAAAAGCAACGTGATTACGTGACGGCGAACAGCGCCCGTCTGGAGCATCAGTTGCAGCTGTTGCAAGAAGCGGTAAACAGCAAGCGCCTGACTTTAACTGAAAAAACGGCGCAGGAAGCCGTCTCCCCGGATGAAGCCGCGCGTATTCAGGCTAATCCGCTGGTGAAACAGGAACTGGAAATTAACCAGCAGTTAAGTCAGCGTCTGATTACCGCGACTGAAAACGGTAATCAGTTGATGCAGCAAAACATTAAAGTCAAAAACTGGCTGGAGCGGGCGCTGCAATCGGAACGCAATATTAAAGAGCAGATTGCCGTCCTGAAGGGCAGCCTGCTGTTGTCTCGTATCCTTTACCAGCAACAACAAACGCTGCCCTCGGCGGATGAACTGGAAAACATGACCAACCGCATCGCGGATTTGCGTCTCGAACAGTTTGAAGTTAACCAGCAGCGTGATGCACTCTTCCAGAGCGATGCGTTCGTCAACAAACTGGAAGAAGGTCACACCAACGAAGTCAACAGCGAAGTTCACGATGCGTTATTGCAAGTGGTTGATATGCGTCGCGAATTGCTGGATCAACTCAACAAACAGTTGGGTAACCAGCTGATGATGGCCATTAACCTGCAAATCAACCAGCAGCAGTTAATGAGCGTATCGAAAAACCTGAAATCCATCCTGACTCAGCAAATCTTTTGGGTGAACAGTAACCGTCCAATGGACTGGGACTGGATCAAAGCGTTCCCGCAAAGCCTGAAAGATGAATTTAAGTCGATGAAAATCACGGTGAACTGGGAAAAAGCCTGGCCTGCCGTTTTTATCGCTTTCCTCGCCGGTTTGCCGCTGCTGTTGATTGCCGGGCTGATCCACTGGCGTCTGGGCTGGCTGAAAGCGTATCAACAGAAACTGGCTTCCGCTGTGGGTTCCCTGCGTAACGATAGCCAGCTCAACACACCAAAAGCGATCCTTATCGACCTGATCCGCGCGCTGCCGGTGTGCCTGATTATTCTCGCGGTTGGCCTGATTCTGTTGACCATGCAGCTCAATATCAGCGAACTGCTATGGTCGTTCAGTAAAAAACTGGCGATTTTCTGGCTGGTGTTTGGCCTGTGCTGGAAGGTACTGGAGAAAAATGGCGTTGCCGTGCGTCACTTCGGCATGCCGGAGCAGCAGACCAGCCACTGGCGTCGGCAAATTGTCCGCATCAGTCTCGCGTTGCTGCCTATCCATTTCTGGTCTGTGGTGGCAGAACTTTCCCCGCTGCATCTGATGGATGATGTGCTGGGGCAGGCGATGATTTTCTTCAACCTGCTGCTGATTGCCTTCCTGGTATGGCCAATGTGCCGCGAAAGCTGGCGTGATAAAGAGTCGCACACCATGCGACTAGTCACTATTACCGTGCTGTCGATTATCCCGATTGCATTGATGGTGCTGACTGCCACGGGTTATTTCTACACCACGCTGCGCCTCTCCGGGCGTTGGATTGAAACCGTTTATCTGGTGATCATCTGGAACTTGCTCTACCAGACGGTATTGCGCGGCTTAAGCGTAGCGGCGCGGCGTATCGCCTGGCGTCGTGCGCTGGCGCGTCGGCAGAATCTGGTGAAAGAGGGCGCAGAAGGTGCCGAACCGCCGGAAGAACCCACCATTGCACTGGAGCAAGTTAACCAGCAGACGCTGCGTATTACCATGTTGCTGATGTTTGCGCTGTTCGGTGTCATGTTCTGGGCAATTTGGTCCGATTTGATCACCGTGTTCAGCTATCTCGACAGCATCACGCTCTGGCATTACAACGGCACTGAAGCTGGCGCTGCGGTGGTGAAAAACGTCACCATGGGCAGTCTGTTGTTTGCGATTATCGCCTCAATGGTGGCCTGGGCGTTGATTCGCAACCTGCCTGGTTTACTGGAAGTGCTGGTGCTCTCGCGACTGAATATGCGCCAGGGCGCGTCGTATGCCATTACTACCATCCTTAACTACATCATTATTGCCGTTGGTGCGATGACGGTGTTCGGATCGCTGGGCGTCTCTTGGGATAAACTCCAGTGGCTGGCCGCAGCATTATCCGTAGGTCTTGGTTTTGGTTTACAAGAAATTTTCGGTAACTTCGTCTCCGGTTTGATCATTCTGTTCGAACGTCCGGTGCGTATTGGCGATACGGTAACCATTGGTAGCTTCTCGGGGACGGTAAGTAAGATCCGTATTCGTGCGACAACGATTACCGATTTCGATCGCAAAGAAGTGATCATCCCGAACAAAGCGTTTGTTACCGAGCGTCTGATCAACTGGTCGTTGACTGACACTACTACGCGTCTGGTGATCCGTCTCGGCGTGGCCTATGGCTCCGATCTGGAAAAAGTGCGTAAAGTGTTACTGAAGGCGGCGACTGAGCACCCAAGGGTGATGCACGAACCAATGCCGGAAGTCTTCTTTACGGCATTTGGTGCCAGCACGTTGGATCATGAGCTGCGTCTGTATGTGCGTGAACTGCGTGACCGTAGCCGTACTGTCGATGAGCTGAACCGTACTATCGATCAGCTGTGCCGTGAAAACGACATCAACATTGCCTTTAACCAGCTTGAAGTGCATCTGCACAACGAGAAGGGCGATGAGGTGACGGAAGTAAAACGCGACTACAAAGGCGACGATCCGACACCAGCGGTTGGGTAATAACCAAAGGGGGCGACATTTAGTTGCCCCGAGATTACTGACAAAGTGCGCGTTGTTCATGCCGGATGCGGCGTGACCGCCTTATCCGGCCTACGAAACCGCAAGAATTCAATATATTGCAGGAGCGGTGTAGGCCTGATAAGCGTAGCGCATCAGGCAGTTTTGCGTTTGCCCGCAATCTTAGGGGACATTTAGCGGCCCCATTTATTTCTCACTTTTCCGCCTCATCATCGTGCGTTAATTTCTTTTCATAATCACGCTTTACAATATCCAGCGCGCGCAGCACGGTACTGGCAGGGATCTGATTTTCCTCCAGCAGCACAATCAAATCGACAGCCAGTTTGACATCGTCAGGGGCATTTTCAAGTGACATACTCTTTCCATTGCTAGCGGGTTAAGCGCGCTAGCCTGTTTTCGATTTTTTCCAGCGCATGGCGGCAGCGTGCCAGGCGCGCTTCATAGGCTTCCACTTCACGATGCAGCGTTTGCTGTTCCACGAGATCGGTCACCCGCGCCAGGCGGGCTCTGCGTTCGGCAACCATCTCACGTAGCCGCCGCTCAAAATCCTGATGCTGAATACGTTTACGCTGCCAGCGGGCAATTTTCGGTGGCGCACTGTCCCACTCGCGCAATGACCAGGCGGCGGCTTCACGCGCGATGGCTTCCAGTTGTGCCGCCAGATGTTCCGCCAGCCAGGCCACTTGCGGCAGCTGTTGCTGCTCAACTGCATGACGAAGCGCAGCCAGATTATCGCCCGCCTCGTCGAGACAAGCCTGTAGTGTTGTCGCACGAGTCTGAAAAAGATGCCTGTCGAAACGAGCACTTAGCGTGGCGAACTGTGACACCGGGGCACAACGCTGACGCAGCGTAGCGAGCTGTCCTTCCAGTTTTTCCAGCAGCAGGGCGGTTTTCACGATAAGACCTCAATGAAAATGATAATTGTTATGCTAAAGTAGCCACTCTGTAAGCTGACAACACTCAATATGCAACGAATCATTTTAATCATCATTGGCTGGCTGGCGGTAGTGCTGGGTACGCTGGGCGTGGTATTACCGGTATTACCGACGACGCCGTTTATCCTGCTGGCGGCCTGGTGCTTTGCCCGTTCTTCCCCGCGCTTTCACGCCTGGTTGCTGTACCGCTCATGGTTTGGCAGCTATCTACGTTTCTGGCAGAAACATCATGCGATGCCGCGCGGCGTCAAACCGCGGGCGATTTTGCTTATTTTGCTCACGTTTGCCATTTCTCTGTGGTTCGTCCAGATGCCATGGGTGCGCATCATGTTGCTGGTAATTCTCGCCTGTTTGCTTTTCTATATGTGGCGAATTCCGGTGATTGATGAAAAGCAAGAAAAGCACTGAAGCACAACAATCGCAGTTGCAATTATTGCGTACAGCCAGTACATTCTGGCGTTTTCGAGCACAGGCGCAGGCGGTCAAAGGTTAAACAACGGTTACTTTTGATACGTTTAAAACGCGCCGTGAGTACCACCGTAACAAGCAGGCATACACTTATGACCGCGACTGCACAGCAGCTTGAGTATCTCAAAAATAGCATCAAAAGCATTCAGGACTACCCAAAACCCGGCATTCTTTTCCGCGATGTCACCAGCTTACTGGAAGACCCGAAAGCTTACGCTCTCAGCATCGACTTGCTGGTTGAGCGTTACAAAAATGCGGGCATTACCAAAGTTGTCGGCACCGAAGCGCGTGGCTTCTTGTTTGGCGCTCCGGTAGCTCTGGGTCTGGGCGTTGGCTTTGTACCGGTCCGTAAACCGGGCAAACTGCCGCGTGAAACCATCAGTGAAAATTACGACCTGGAATACGGCACCGATCAGCTGGAAATCCACGTTGATGCCATCAAACCGGGCGACAAAGTTCTGGTGGTGGACGATCTGCTGGCAACCGGCGGCACTATCGAAGCGACCGTTAAACTGATCCGTCGTCTGGGTGGTGAAGTGGCTGACGCTGCGTTCATTATCAACCTGTTCGATCTCGGCGGCGAACAGCGTCTCGAAAAACAGGGCATTACCAGCTACAGCCTTGTCCCGTTCCCGGGCCATTAATTATCGCCAGTCTTGTGCTGCCCACGCTACGGACAGCACAAGATGTGCATTCAGCCTCGCCGTTCTGACGGGGCTGTGTTAGCATTACCCCTTCGTGAATCCACCTTCCAGCGTTTCAGAGCCTGCCAATGAGTTATCAGGTTTTAGCCCGAAAATGGCGCCCACAAACCTTTGCTGACGTCGTCGGCCAGGAACATGTGCTGACCGCACTGGCGAACGGCTTGTCGTTAGGGCGTATTCATCATGCTTATCTTTTTTCCGGCACCCGTGGCGTCGGAAAAACCTCTATCGCCCGACTGCTGGCGAAGGGGCTAAACTGCGAAACCGGCATTACCGCGACGCCGTGCGGCGTGTGCGATAACTGTCGTGAAATCGAGCAGGGGCGCTTTGTCGATCTGATTGAAATCGACGCCGCCTCGCGCACCAAAGTTGAAGATACCCGCGACCTGCTGGATAACGTCCAGTACGCTCCGGCGCGTGGTCGTTTCAAAGTTTATCTGATCGACGAAGTGCATATGCTGTCGCGCCACAGCTTTAACGCACTGTTAAAAACCCTTGAAGAGCCGCCGGAGCACGTTAAGTTTCTGCTGGCGACGACCGATCCACAGAAATTGCCGGTGACGATTTTGTCACGCTGTCTGCAATTTCATCTCAAGGCGCTGGATGTCGAGCAAATTCGCCATCAGCTTGAGCACATCCTCAATGAAGAACATATCGCTCACGAGCCGCGGGCGCTGCAATTGTTGGCGCGCGCCGCTGAAGGCAGCCTGCGAGATGCCTTAAGTCTGACCGACCAGGCGATTGCCAGCGGTGACGGCCAGGTTTCAACCCAGGCGGTCAGTGCGATGCTGGGTACGCTTGACGACGATCAGGCGCTGTCGCTGGTTGAAGCGATGGTCGAGGGCAACGGCGAGCGCGTAATGGCACTGATTAATGAAGCCGCTGCCCGTGGTATCGAGTGGGAAGCGTTGCTGGTGGAAATGCTCGGCTTGTTGCATCGTATTGCGATGGTACAACTTTCGCCTGCTGCACTTGGCAACGACATGGCCGCCATCGAGCTGCGGATGCGTGAACTGGCGCGCACCATACCGCCGACGGATATTCAGCTTTACTATCAGACGCTGTTGATTGGTCGCAAAGAATTACCGTATGCGCCGGACCGCCGCATGGGCGTTGAGATGACGCTGCTGCGCGCGCTGGCGTTCCATCCGCGTATGCCGCTGCCTGAGCCAGAAGTGCCACGCCAGTCCTTTGCACCCGTCGCGCCAACGGCAGTAATGACGCCAACCCTGGTGCCGCCGCAATCAGCGCCGCAGCAGGCACCGACTGTACCGCTCCCGGAAACCACCAGCCAGGTGCTGGCGGCGCGCCAGCAGTTGCAGCGCGTGCAGGGAGCAACCAAAGCAAAAAAGAGTGAACCGGCAGCCGCTACCCGCGCGCGGCCGGTGAATAACGCTGCGCTGGAAAGACTGGCTTCGGTCACCGATCGCGTTCAGGCGCGTCCGGTGCCATCGGCGCTGGAAAAAGCGCCAGCCAAAAAAGAAGCGTATCGCTGGAAGGCGACCACTCCGGTGATGCAGCAAAAAGAAGTGGTCGCCACGCCGAAGGCGCTGAAAAAAGCGCTGGAACATGAAAAAACGCCGGAACTGGCGGCGAAGCTAGCGGCAGAAGCCATTGAGCGCGACCCGTGGGCGGCACAGGTGAGCCAACTTTCGCTACCAAAACTGGTCGAACAGGTGGCGTTAAATGCCTGGAAAGAGGAGAGCGACAACGCAGTATGTCTGCATTTGCGCTCCTCTCAGCGGCATTTGAACAACCGCGGCGCACAGCAAAAACTGGCTGAAGCGTTGAGCATGTTAAAAGGTTCAACGGTTGAACTGACTATCGTTGAAGATGATAATCCCGCGGTGCGTACGCCGCTGGAGTGGCGTCAGGCGATATACGAAGAAAAACTTGCGCAGGCGCGCGAGTCCATTATTGCGGATAATAATATTCAGACCCTGCGTCGGTTTTTCGATGCGGAGCTGGATGAAGAAAGTATCCGCCCCATTTGATCGTAAGCACAGCTTACGTTCGTCATCCTTAACGTGATTGAGAGAGAAACCTATGTTTGGTAAAGGCGGTCTGGGTAACCTGATGAAGCAAGCCCAGCAGATGCAAGAAAAAATGCAGAAAATGCAGGAAGAGATCGCGCAGCTGGAAGTTACCGGCGAATCTGGCGCAGGTCTGGTAAAAGTGACCATCAACGGTGCACACAACTGCCGTCGCGTAGAGATCGACCCGAGCCTGCTGGAAGACGACAAAGAGATGCTGGAAGACCTGGTGGCTGCAGCATTCAACGACGCAGCACGTCGTATTGAAGAAACGCAGAAAGAAAAAATGGCCTCTGTATCCTCCGGAATGCAGCTGCCGCCTGGCTTTAAGATGCCGTTCTGATGCAAACCAGCCCGCTGTTAACACAGCTTATGGAAGCACTGCGCTGTCTGCCGGGCGTTGGCCCGAAGTCGGCGCAGCGTATGGCGTTCACGCTGCTTCAGCGCGATCGTAGCGGCGGGATGCGTCTGGCGCAGGCGCTCACCCGGGCGATGTCGGAAATCGGCCACTGCGCCGATTGCCGCACTTTCACCGAACAGGAAGTCTGTAACATCTGTTCGAATCCGCGTCGTCAGGAAAACGGTCAAATCTGTGTGGTGGAGAGTCCGGCGGACATCTACGCCATTGAGCAGACGGGGCAGTTTTCTGGTCGTTATTTTGTGTTGATGGGGCATCTGTCACCGCTGGACGGCATCGGTCCGGATGATATCGGGCTTGATCGTCTGGAACAGCGTCTGGCAGAGGAAAAAATCACTGAAGTGATCCTCGCCACCAATCCCACGGTTGAAGGTGAAGCTACCGCTAACTACATTGCCGAGCTTTGCGCGCAATATGACGTGGAAGCCAGCCGAATCGCTCATGGCGTACCGGTTGGCGGCGAACTGGAAATGGTCGATGGCACCACGCTGTCACACTCCCTCGCCGGGCGTCATAAGATTCGTTTTTAAGCAAACGAGAGCAGGAGCACCTGCTCTCGCTTGAAATTATTCTCCCTTGTCCCCATCTCTCCCTCATCCTGTTTTTAACCTTAAAATGGCATTATTGAGGTAGACCTACATGAAAGGACAAGAAACTCGTGGTTTTCAGTCAGAAGTGAAACAGCTTCTGCACCTGATGATCCATTCTCTCTATTCCAATAAAGAAATCTTCCTGCGTGAGCTTATCTCTAACGCCTCCGATGCGGCGGACAAGCTGCGTTTCCGTGCGCTATCTAACCCGGACCTGTACGAAGGTGATGGCGAACTGCGCGTTCGTGTCTCTTTCGATAAAGACAAGCGCACGCTGACCATCTCCGATAACGGCGTGGGGATGACCCGCGACGAAGTGATTGACCATCTGGGGACTATCGCTAAATCCGGTACCAAATCATTCCTCGAATCCCTGGGTTCTGACCAGGCGAAAGACAGCCAGCTGATCGGTCAGTTTGGTGTTGGTTTCTACTCTGCGTTTATCGTGGCCGACAAAGTGACCGTGCGTACTCGCGCGGCAGGCGAAAAACCAGAAAACGGCGTCTTCTGGGAATCGGCTGGCGAAGGTGAATATACCGTTGCCGACATCACCAAAGAAGATCGTGGTACTGAAATCACCCTGCATCTGCGTGAAGGCGAAGACGAGTTCCTCGATGACTGGCGCGTGCGTTCCATCATCAGCAAATACTCCGACCATATCGCGCTGCCGGTAGAGATCGAAAAACGCGAAGAGAAAGATGGCGAAACCGTTATCTCCTGGGCAAAAATCAACAAAGCGCAGGCGCTGTGGACTCGTAACAAGTCGGAAATCACCGATGAAGAGTATAAAGAGTTCTACAAACACATCGCCCACGACTTTAACGATCCGCTGACCTGGAGCCACAACCGCGTTGAAGGTAAGCAGGAGTACACCAGCCTGCTGTACATCCCGTCCCAGGCTCCGTGGGATATGTGGAACCGTGATCATAAACACGGCCTGAAACTGTACGTTCAACGCGTGTTTATCATGGACGACGCTGAACAGTTCATGCCGAACTATCTGCGCTTCGTGCGTGGTCTGATTGACTCCAGCGATCTGCCGCTGAACGTTTCCCGTGAAATCCTCCAGGACAGCACGGTAACGCGTAACCTGCGCAATGCGCTGACCAAGCGTGTGCTGCAAATGCTGGAAAAACTGGCGAAAGACGACGCGGAAAAATACCAGACCTTCTGGCAACAGTTTGGCCTGGTACTGAAAGAAGGTCCGGCGGAAGATTTCGCTAACCAGGAAGCGATCGCCAAACTGCTGCGTTTTGCTTCTACTTATACCGATTCTTCTGCGCAGACCGTGTCTCTGGAAGACTACGTTTCCCGCATGAAAGAAGGGCAGGAGAAAATCTACTACATCACTGCAGACAGCTATGCGGCAGCGAAGAGCAGCCCGCACCTGGAACTGCTGCGTAAGAAAGGCATCGAAGTTCTGCTGCTTTCCGACCGCATCGATGAGTGGATGATGAACTATCTGACTGAGTTCGACGGTAAACCGTTCCAGTCGGTGTCTAAAGTTGACGAGTCGCTGGAAAAACTGGCTGACGAAGTTGATGAGAGCGCGAAAGAAGCGGAGAAAGCACTGACTCCGTTCATCGACCGCGTGAAAGCTCTGCTCGGCGAGCGCGTGAAAGATGTCCGTCTGACTCACCGTCTGACCGATACGCCAGCGATCGTTTCGACCGACGCGGACGAAATGAGCACTCAGATGGCGAAACTGTTCGCTGCGGCGGGCCAGAAAGTGCCAGAAGTGAAATACATCTTCGAACTGAACCCGGATCACGTACTGGTGAAACGTGCGGCAGATACTGAAGATGAAGCCAAGTTCAGCGAGTGGGTAGAACTGCTGCTGGATCAGGCGCTGCTGGCAGAACGCGGCACGCTGGAAGATCCGAACCTGTTTATTCGTCGTATGAACCAGCTGCTGGTTTCCTGATGTCATGCCGGATGACCTTTGTGTCATCCGGCATTTTTCTTTTCATCATCTGTACTTTCCGCAAATTATCTCGCCATTAACCGTTTCAGCCTCAGGTGCCTTTCTTGAGGCAATCGCCTGTTGGTGGTATCGTTTATCGCTTTTTCAAAAAAATCGACACATTTTAAGGGGATTTTCGCAATGCGTATCATTCTGCTTGGCGCTCCGGGCGCGGGGAAAGGGACTCAGGCTCAGTTCATCATGGAGAAATATGGTATTCCGCAAATCTCCACTGGCGATATGCTGCGTGCTGCGGTCAAATCTGGCTCCGAGCTGGGTAAACAAGCAAAAGACATTATGGATGCTGGCAAACTGGTCACCGACGAACTGGTGATCGCGCTGGTTAAAGAGCGCATTGCTCAGGAAGACTGCCGTAATGGTTTCCTGTTGGACGGCTTCCCGCGTACCATTCCGCAGGCAGACGCGATGAAAGAAGCGGGCATCAATGTTGATTACGTTCTGGAATTCGACGTACCGGACGAACTGATTGTTGATCGTATCGTAGGCCGCCGCGTTCATGCGCCGTCTGGTCGTGTTTATCACGTTAAATTCAATCCGCCGAAAGTAGAAGGCAAAGACGACGTTACCGGTGAAGAACTGACTACCCGTAAAGACGATCAGGAAGAAACCGTGCGTAAACGTCTGGTTGAATACCATCAGATGACTGCACCGCTGATCGGCTACTACTCCAAAGAAGCGGAAGCGGGTAACACCAAATACGCGAAAGTTGACGGTACCAAGCCGGTTGCTGAAGTTCGCGCTGATCTGGAAAAAATCCTCGGCTAATCAAGCCGCAGCAGATCTGCTTTCGGGCAGGTCTGCTCATCCACCTCAGGCAATACCTCTCACAGCAATTAGTTCTTCTTCCTCACTTTTCCGCTACAATTATCAACAAGTTGAATCGATAAGAGGCGGTAATGCGTCAGACTAAAACCGGTATCCTGCTGGCAAACCTGGGTACGCCCGATGCCCCCACACCTGAAGCGGTAAAACGCTATCTGAAACAATTTTTAAGCGACAGACGCGTGGTTGATACCTCACGGTTGTTATGGTGGCCGTTGCTGCGCGGCGTGATTTTGCCGCTGCGCTCGCCGCGTGTGGCGAAGCTGTACGCCTCTGTCTGGATGGAAGACGGCTCGCCGCTGATGGTTTACAGCCGCCAGCAACAGCAGGCGTTGGCACAACGTTTACCGGATACGCCAGTGGCGCTGGGCATGAGCTACGGCTCGCCATCACTGGAAAGCGCCGTCGATGAACTCCTGGCAGAGCATGTAGATCATATTGTGGTGCTGCCGCTTTATCCGCAATTCTCCTGTTCTACGGTCGGTGCGGTATGGGATGAACTGGCACGCATTCTGGCGCGCAAACGTAGCATTCCGGGGATATCGTTTATTCGTGATTACGCCGATAACCACGATTACATTAATGCACTGGCGAACAGCGTACGCGCTTCTTTTGCCAAACATGGCGAACCGGATCTGCTGCTGCTCTCTTATCATGGCATTCCCCAGCGTTATGCAGATGAAGGCGATGATTACCCGCAACGTTGCCGCACAACGACTCGCGAACTGGCTTCCGCACTGGGGATGGTACCGGAAAAAGTGATGATGACCTTTCAGTCGCGCTTTGGCCGGGAACCCTGGCTGATGCCTTATACCGACGAAACGCTGAAAATGCTCGGAGAAAAAGGCGTAGGTCATATACAGGTGATGTGCCCGGGCTTTGCTGCGGATTGTCTGGAGACGCTGGAAGAGATTGCCGAGCAAAACCGTGAGGTCTTCCTCGGTGCGGGCGGGAAAAAATATGAATATATTCCAGCGCTTAATGCCACGCCGGAACATATCGAAATGATGGCTAATCTTGTTGCCGCGTATCGCTAAAGCTGAGCGGTAAAGAACTGAGCGCCGTCGCGAAGAGCCTCGTCGGCGGTTTTCATCATCCGTGAATAATGCAAAAAGGCATGCAGCGTACCTGGGTAGAGTTTGAACTCACAGGGCTGCTGATGCGCCGCTAACGTCTGGTAAAGCAGACGGCTGTCATCCAGCAGCGGATCGAACTCCTCCCCGGCAATAAAACAGGGCGGAACTTCGCGAGTGAGATCATTATTAAACAGACAGTAATACGGTGACTCGCGGTCCGCGTCGTTGCTTAAATACGCCTCTTCATACATCTGCAAATCCTGTTGCGTTAAGCCATCCCAGACACCGCCCAACAGACGACGAGTCACGGAATCCCGTAATCCGTAAAGCCCATACCACAGCAAAACACCCGCAATTTTACCGCAATCGATCTGTTTATCACGCAACCACAACGCACTGGCGAGCGCCAGCATGGCACCTGCGGAATCACCGGCAAAGCCAATGCGGGACATATTGATTTGATAATCCTCCGCCTGCTGGTGGAAATAACAACAAGCAGCCACAATTTCCTCTATCGCTTGTGGAAAACGCGCTTCAGGTGAAAGGGTGTAATCAATACCAATCACCGTACATTGGCTGTAGCTTGCCAGCAGGCGCATGATGCGATCGTGGGTATCGAGATTGCCGAGAATAAAACCGCCTTCCATGCAAATAAAATAGCGTCGCCGGGCTATCTGGCTGCGGACAAAAGAGACGTGTTTCCACCTGCCCATATTTTGTTGGAACCATGTAAGCTCTGGTTGCCATTTCTGGAGCGCCCGCATTCCAGAATCGGCGCTCAAGCGTGTAATACTGTCGTTGCTCAGCAATCGTTCCCGTTGCGGGCCAGGACGGTAAATCCGGCTGAAGAGTATTCACAACGGTCTTCATTTCAGCAGAAATAAGGTCCAGAACAGGTAGTTTGTTTTCCGGCTTCATACAAAAACTCCTTTCAAATTACGTCATTGTAAGGAACCACTGCCATGAAAATGCGATCCCGCCTGCTGATATTGAAACTGGCTGCGTCTCGCGCGCTCCCGTCAGATTGTGTTAACATTCGCCGCTCAGTTAACCACCCGTAAAAACAACCATGAAATTTCCCGGTAAACGTAAATCCAAAAATTACTTCCCTGTAAATGCACGCGATCCGCTGCTTCAGCAATTCCAGCCAGAAAACGAAACCAGCGCCGCCTGGGTCGTAGGTATTGACCAGACGCTGGTCGATATTGAAGCGAAAGTGGATGATGAATTCATTGAGCGTTATGGATTAAGCGCCGGGCATTCACTGGTGATTGAGGATGACGTAGCCGAAGTGCTTTATCAGGAGCTAAAACAGAAAAACCTGATTACCCATCAGTTTGCGGGTGGCACCATTGGTAACACCATGCACAACTACTCGGTGCTCGCGGACGACCGTTCGGTGCTGCTGGGCGTCATGTGCAGCAATATTGAAATTGGCAGTTATGCCTATCGTTACCTGTGTAACACTTCCAGCCGTACCGATCTTAACTATCTACAAGGCGTGGATGGTCCGATTGGTCGTTGCTTTACGCTGATTGGCGAGTCCGGGGAACGTACCTTTGCTATCAGTCCAGGCCACATGAACCAGCTGCGGGCTGAAAGCATTCCGGAAGATGTGATTGCCGGAGCCTCGGCACTGGTTCTCACCTCATATCTGGTGCGTTGCAAGCCGGGTGAACCCATGCCGGAAGCAACCATGAAAGCCATTGAGTACGCGAAGAAATATAACGTACCGGTGGTGCTGACGCTGGGCACCAAGTTTGTCATTGCCGAGAATCCGCAGTGGTGGCAGCAATTCCTCAAAGACCACGTTTCTATCCTTGCGATGAACGAAGATGAAGCCGAAGCGTTGACCGGAGAAAGCGATCCGTTGTTGGCATCTGACAAGGCGCTGGACTGGGTAGATCTGGTGCTGTGCACCGCCGGGCCAATCGGCTTGTATATGGCGGGCTTTACCGAAGACGAAGCGAAACGTAAAACCCAGCATCCGCTGCTGCCGGGCGCTATAGCGGAATTCAACCAGTATGAGTTTAGCCGCGCCATGCGCCACAAGGATTGCCAGAATCCGCTGCGTGTCTATTCGCACATTGCGCCGTACATGGGCGGGCCGGAAAAAATCATGAACACTAATGGAGCGGGGGATGGCGCATTGGCAGCGTTGCTGCATGACATTACCGCCAACAGCTACCATCGTAGCAACGTACCAAACTCCAGCAAACATAAATTCACCTGGTTAACTTATTCATCGTTAGCGCAGGTGTGTAAATATGCTAACCGTGTGAGCTATCAGGTACTGAACCAGCATTCACCTCGTTTAACGCGCGGCTTGCCGGAGCGTGAAGACAGCCTGGAAGAGTCTTACTGGGATCGTTAAGTTATCGTCGGTTCGTAGGCCAGATAAGGCGTTCACGCCGCATCTGGCATTTGGCTCTCGATGCCTGATGCGACGCTGGCGCGTCTTATCATGCCTACATATTTTTCATATTTTACATCCGGCAACCACCGTTTACCCCGTCACCACTTCACCCGCCGGTGGCGTTTCCAGCAGTTCCAGCATAGTACGGGCAATTTCACGTTCACCCATCACTACCTGATTCGCGCCACGTTCGGTGATATACGTCACTTCATCGTCATAATGGGCGCGGGCGATAATCTCAATATCCGGGTTTTTCGCGCGGGCAGACGCCACAATCTCACCCGCTTCATAACCGTTGGGGATCGTCAGGATCAGCCATTTTGCACATTCCAGATGTGCCAGTTGCATAATTTCTTCGTTCGCTGCATTGCCCAATACAGCGCGGACCCCACGCTCTCGCAGCTCATCAACACGGGTTCGTGACGTCTCAATCACCACCAGCGGAATATCAGAGGCGAGCAATTTCTCCCCCAGCAGGCTGCCTACACGACCGTAACCCACCAATAGCGCATGGTTGCAAATATCCACTGGGATCTGTTTCTCTTCTTCGATTGCCTCTTCCAGCGTCTGCTCTTCCAGCGTTTCGGTCTTCGCCAGATATTTCTCCAGTAGTGCGAACAGTACCGGGTTGAGCATAATCGACAGGATCGCCCCTGCCAGTACCAGGTTTTGTCCGGCCTGCGGCAGTAAATTCAATGCCATTCCCAGTCCCGCCAGGATAAACGCGAACTCACCAATCTGCGCCAGGCTGGCGGCGATGGTTAATGCCGTACGTTGGGAGTGACCAAACAGACGGACAAGGAACAGGGCCGCGACCGATTTACCAAACAGAATAATTGCCAGCGTCGCCAGCACTGCCAGCGGTTGCTGAATCAGAATTAACGGATCAAACAACATCCCGACTGAGACAAAAAACAGCACCGCAAACGCGTCGCGCAATGGCAACGTATCGTGGGCGGCACGGTGACTCAATTCAGACTCGTTCAGTACCATCCCGGCAAAGAACGCACCGAGTGCAAAGGAGACATCAAACAGCTCTACCGCACCAAAGGCAATCCCTAACGCCAGCGCCAGCACTGATAGGGTAAACAGTTCGCGAGAACCGGTTGCCGCGCTGCGTGCCATAATCCACGGCACCAGACGGCGACCTACCAGCATCATAATGGCGATAAATGCGATCACCTTGCCGATGGTGATCCCCATATCGACTGCAAGAGTGGCAAAGCCCACATCGCCCTGTTCCATCATTCCTGCCACTGCGGGCAGCAACACCAGCGTCAGAACCATCACCAGGTCTTCCACAATCAACCAACCGATGGCGATTTTCCCACGCTGACTGTCTATTAATTGCCGTTCTTCAAGTGCGCGCAGTAACACCACGGTACTGGCGGTGGAAAGACATAAGCCGAACACGATACCGGTCATTAACGACCAGCCCAGCACGGCGGAGAGCGCCATACCCAGCAGCGTCGCCACGGCTATCTGGGCGATCGCGCCGGGAATGGCGATGGACTTTACCGCCATCAAATCCTTGAGCGAAAAATGCAAACCGACGCCGAACATCAGCAAAATAACGCCCAGTTCAGCCAGTTCCGGCGCAAGCTTGGTATCGGCAACAAAGCCCGGAGTGAATGGTCCTGCCAGCACACCCGCTAACAGATATCCCACCAGAGGAGAAATACGTAGTTTATTGGCCAGCATGCCGAGGATAAAGGCGAGCACAAGGCCGCCAACAATGGTGGTGATAAGCGGGGTGGCGTGATGCATTCCGTCTCCTTTTCCTGGTGGTTATTGTCCATTTTTGGCCGGGAAAACCAAAATTACAGGTAATAGTTTATGACAATTTCATTGATGATGTTTATGAATAATTGTTGAATTTTGCAGAAAAATGGAATTAGCTGCAAAAAAAGCACGGATCGGAAAACAGAAGGCGGTTTAACAGAGGAAAGGCTTATGGCGACTGTAAAACGATGCAGCCAAAGTTTGCCTTTGGCTGCAATGAAATCAGTCTTTATGCCGGTTATCAGGCAGGAATATGGTCAACATCCCCAATAGTGGCAGGAAAGCACAGATTTTATAGACTAACTCGATGCTGGTGTGATCGGCGATAAGCCCCAGAACTGCCGCTCCCAGACCTCCCATGCCGAAAGCAAAACCGAAAAAGAGTCCAGAAATCATACCGATACGTCCCGGAAGTAGCTCCTGAGCGTAGACCAGAATGGCAGAGAATGCCGAAGCGAGGATAAATCCAATAATCACCGTTAAAACCCCCGTCCAGTGCAGGCGGGCGTAGGGTAAAATCAGCGTAAACGGCGCAACGCCGAGGATAGAGCCCCAAATCACATATTTCCGTCCAATTTTATCCCCTACAGGCCCGCCGATCACCGTACCTGCCGCAACGGCAAACAGGAAGGCAAACAGATGAAGCTGGGCATTCTGGATAGATAATCCGAATTTTTGCATCAGATAAAAGGTGTAATAGCTGCTGATGCTCGCCATATAGAAATATTTCGAGAAAATGAGGATTAACAGAATGCTGACTGCCAGTACCACTTTGTTGCGCGGCAGTGGATTGATTATCGTCGCTTTGGGTTTTCCTTTATTCATTCGGTGCTGTGCCGAGTACCAACGGCTAATTTGCGCCAACACCACGATCGCCAGCAGTGCCGCAAGCACAAACCAGGCAACGTTGCCTTTGCCATAAGGCGCGATAATCACCGCCGCCAGCAAGGGGCCCTGGGAACTGCCAAAGTTGCCGCCGACCTGAAAGATAGATTGCGCCAGGCCATGCCGCCCGCCGGAAGCCATACGGGCTACGCGAGAAGATTCCGGATGAAAGACCGATGAACCGGTACCGACCAGCGCCGCCGCCAGCAGAACTGCGCCAAAACTGCCCGCCAGCGCAAGCAGCACCAGACCACTTAAGGTAAAGCACATGCCAATTGGCAACGACCACGGCATCGGATATTTATCGGTCCAGTAGCCGACCACTGGTTGCAGTAGCGAAGAGGCGAGCTGGAAGGTGAGGGTTATCATGCCAATCTGCATAAATGTCAGAGAAAATTCTGACTGAAGCAGCGGATAAATCGCCAGAATCAGCGATTGGATCATGTCGTTCAGCAGATGTGAGAGGCTGATAGCACCTAAAATACCAAACGATGTTCGGGCCTTGGTCGTTGACGCAGCCGCGCCCGCCACAGGCTGGGTTTGTTCACTCATTGCCATAGGAAAGTCACTTTTTCAGGGTTGCGATGTAAAGAATGATCTTATTTGTGATTATTACCCGACTAACATACCTGTATGCGTCGTCTGAAGGAAGTCTCAACGCCGAATACAGAATTTCTAATCTGGATGCAGATTTATCTTCACCGGACGCAGACTTGTCTATGATGTCGCGTCATACTATTTTTTAACACGTTGAAATCAGGTCAGGGAGAGAAGTATGAAATTATTGCAGCGGGGCGTGGCGTTAGCGCTGTTAACCACATTTACACTGGCGAGTGAAACTGCTCTGGCGTATGAGCAGGATAAAACCTACAAAATTACAGTTCTGCATACCAATGATCATCATGGGCATTTTTGGCGCAATGAATATGGCGAATATGGTCTGGCGGCGCAAAAAACGCTGGTGGATGGTATCCGCAAAGAGGTTGCGGCTGAAGGCGGTAGCGTGCTGCTACTTTCCGGTGGCGACATTAACACTGGCGTGCCCGAGTCTGACTTACAGGATGCCGAACCTGATTTTCGCGGTATGAATCTGGTGGGCTATGACGCGATGGCGATCGGTAATCATGAATTTGATAATCCGCTCACCGTATTACGCCAGCAGGAAAAGTGGGCCAAGTTCCCGTTGCTTTCCGCGAATATCTACCAGAAAAGTACTGGCGAGCGCCTGTTTAAACCGTGGGCGCTGTTTAAGCGTCAGGATCTGAAAATTGCCGTTATTGGGCTGACAACCGATGACACAGCAAAAATTGGTAACCCGGAATACTTCACTGATATCGAATTTCGTAAGCCCGCCGATGAAGCGAAGCTGGTGATTCAGGAGCTGCAACAGACAGAAAAGCCAGACATTATTATCGCGGCGACCCATATGGGGCATTACGATAATGGTGAGCACGGCTCTAACGCACCGGGCGATGTGGAGATGGCACGCGCGCTGCCTGCCGGATCGCTGGCGATGATCGTCGGTGGTCACTCGCAAGATCCGGTCTGCATGGCGGCAGAAAACAAAAAACAGGTCGATTACGTGCCGGGTACGCCATGCAAACCAGATCAACAAAACGGCATCTGGATTGTGCAGGCGCATGAGTGGGGCAAATACGTGGGACGGGCTGATTTTGAGTTTCGTAATGGCGAAATGAAAATGGTTAACTACCAGCTGATTCCGGTGAACCTGAAGAAGAAAGTGACCTGGGAAGACGGGAAAAGCGAGCGCGTGCTTTACACTCCTGAAATCGCTGAAAACCAGCAAATGATCTCGCTGTTATCACCGTTCCAGAACAAAGGCAAAGCGCAGCTGGAAGTGAAAATAGGCAAAACCAATGGTCGTCTGGAAGGCGATCGTGACAAAGTGCGTTTTGTACAGACCAATATGGGGCGGTTGATTCTGGCAGCCCAAATGGATCGCACTGGTGCCGACTTTGCGGTGATGAGCGGAGGCGGAATTCGTGATTCTATCGAAGCAGGCGATATCAGCTATAAAAACGTGCTGAAAGTGCAGCCATTCGGCAATGTGGTGGTGTATGCCGACATGACCGGTAAAGAGGTGATTGATTACCTGACCGCCGTCGCGCAGATGAAGCCAGATTCAGGTGCCTACCCGCAATTTGCCAACGTTAGCTTTGTGGCGAAAGACGGCAAACTGAACGACCTTAAAATCAAAGGCGAACCGGTCGATCCGGCGAAAACTTACCGTATGGCGACATTAAACTTCAATGCCACCGGCGGTGATGGATATCCGCGCCTTGATAACAAACCGGGCTATGTGAATACCGGCTTTATTGATGCCGAAGTGCTGAAAGCGTATATCCAGAAAAGCTCGCCGCTGGATGTGAGTGTTTATGAACCGAAAGGTGAGGTGAGCTGGCAGTAATCCGAAAGTGCCGGATGTTTGCATCCGGCACAATGCTTAATCGCGGCGGGCGATATCAGCAAATTTGGCATCGAGGATCTTTGCCAGATCGCCTGCCGCCAGTTCGATATCCAGTCCGCGCTTGCCGCCGGAAACATAAATAGTGGCAAATTCTTGTGCGGGGGCGTCGATAATCGTGGGCAGACGTTTTTTCTGCCCCAGTGGGCTAATCCCCCCAACCAGGTATCCCGTCGAACGCTGCGCGACCATCGGATCGGCCATCTCAACTTTCTTGGCACCCAGCGCTTTTGCTACTTTTTTAAGATCCAGTTGACCTGCGACCGGCGTAACGGCCACGGCAAGGTGTTTCATATCACCGTTCACTGCCACCAGCAGCGTTTTGTAGACCTGATCCGGATTCAAACCTAATTTTTTGACGACTTCATCGCCAAAATTGGTTTCAGCCGGATCGTGCTCGTAGGTATGGATTTGAAACGAAATCTTGTTTTTTTCGAGTAATTTAACTGCGGGTGTCATGGTAATTTTCCTGCCTTAAACAAAAAAACGAAGCAAGCATACGCCTGATGGCGGTCCAAAAAAAAGAGTCATCTTGCCTAAGAGTATTGGCAGGATGGTGAGATTGAGCGACAATCGAGTTACACCGTCGCTTAAAGTGACGGCATAATAATAAAAAAATGAAATTCCTCTTTGACGGGCCAATAGCGATATTGGCCATTTTTTTAGCGCAACATTTGCGGCAAATTCCCTTCTCCATACAGGTGTAGTGCACCGACCGCGACCACATATCGCCCCGGCGGCATGGCGCGTAATTTATCCCGCCAGGCGAGATTTCGCTGATGCATCAGCACATCGTACAGCGACTGACTGAACGTATTGGGCAGCGTTATATCATTATTTTGCGGCGGTGCATTCAGCCACCAGCTCATCATTTGTTGCAGCAACCGTGCGTTGGTATGCCAGTGGGTCAGCGTATCGTCCAGCAGCGCCAGTCCTTTGTCAGGGAGCTGGAGCAACATGGCAATCTGGTTTTCAGCCCCTTCCAGTTCAATCACGGGTTTATGTTGTTGCTTCGCCGCCTGCAATAGCTGGTAATCGATACCGTATTCTGCCCGCAGCCCCAGTTTTTGTGCCTGCGTCGCCTGAAGAACCATCGCGATTTGCCACAGCGGTTGGGTAGAAAAGAGTGAGGGAGAAATGCCCATCTCCTGGCTAATGTGCTGCAGGTTTTGGAGTTGCTCCTCGCTAATGCGCTCTTCCAGCGCCTCGCAGGCAGGCAAATTAGCAAAAGGCGTATCGCTGGTGGAAACATCCGCCTCGACGATCAGCGCATCGGCGTTTTTGAGCTTTTTGAGCAAACGGGTGGGCAGGGGAGCCATATCGTGGCTACCCATATGAATACTGCCAATCAGATGAAAATGGCGATTGCCGGGGAGGGTGATATCGATGGCAGGCCAGGTGTAATGATTACCGCGCAGCGCGGCCCAAAGCGTTTTTACCCGGTACAACAGATCCATACGACCTCCCTTTGTGAAATATCATGCTAGCGCGCGGTGAGGGATGGCGCAAATGGAGTTGGGGACTTGTTTAATGTGTTTGTATGATTCAGTATGTTCTTGCATCGCTATTCACAGGGAAGCAACAGTTAAAAACCATGAAACAGGCAACAAGAAAACCGACTACACCCGGAGATATTCTTCTCTATGAATATCTGGAACCGCTCGATTTGAAAATCAATGAGTTAGCAGAGTTGCTGCATGTTCATCGTAATCGCGTCAGTGCACTGATCAATAACAATCGTAAACTCACCACTGAGATGGCATTCCGTCTGGCGAAAGTTTTTGATACCACAGTCGATTTTAGGCTAAACCTCCAGGCGGCAGTTGATCTTTGGGAAGTTGAAAACAACATGCGCACCCAGGAAGAATTGGGACGGATTGAAACAGTGGCTGAATATTTGGCACGCCGTGAAGAGCGTGCAAAAAAGGTCGCGTAAGGCCAAAACATCGCTTCATCTCGTAGGCCGGATAAGGCGTTCACGCCGCATCCGGCATCCGAGCACCATTGCCTGATGCGACGCTTACGCGTCTTATCAGGCCTACAAACCTGTGCCTGAACCGTAGGCCGGATAAGGCGTTTACGCCGCATCCGGCAGTCATGCGTCGATGCCAAATGCGCCGCCCTAAAGCAGCGCATCCGCAATGACGTACTTATTCCTTCGGTTTAAACCGCAGCAACCGGTTGGCGTTACTCACTACGGTAATCGACGAGAGCGCCATTGCCGCTCCGGCAACTACCGGGTTAAGCAGTGTTCCAGTAAACGGCCACAAAATACCGGCGGCGACCGGAATACCGATGCTGTTGTAGATAAAGGCACCGAGCAGGTTCTGCTTCATGTTGCGCAGCGTTGCGCGGGAAATCGCGAGCGCATCCGCAACGCCCATCAGGCTATGGCGCATCAGGGTAATCGCCGCGGTTTCAATGGCAACATCACTGCCGCCACCCATCGCAATGCCGACATCCGCCTGGGCCAGCGCTGGCGCGTCGTTAATGCCGTCGCCCACCATTGCCACCTGACGTCCTTCACTTTGCAGACGTTTGATCGCTTCGGCTTTACCGTCCGGCAGCACTCCGGCAATCACTTCATCAATTCCAGCTTCTTTGGCGATCGCATTGGCGGTGGTTGGGTTATCCCCGGTCAACATCACCAGACGATATCCCGCTTTATGCAGGCGTTGCAGCGCCGCCACGCTATCACTACGCAACGGATCGCGTACAGCCAGCAGGGCTACTGCTTTCCCGTCAATCGCCAGCAGCACAGGCGTTGCTCCTTGCGATGCCTGAGCTGAAATATCGGCTTCAATCGCTTTAGTATCGACTTGCTGATCATTTAACAACGCCTGATTACCCAGCAATAACGCATGACCTTCTGCTTCACCGCTCACGCCCAGCCCGCGCAATGTGCGGAAACCGTTGACCTGCGGTAGCTGCATATCGCCTGCTTTATCAAGGATCGCTCGTGCCAATGGATGGCTGGAACCTTGCTCCAGCGCCGCCGCCAGACGCAGCGCCTGCGCTTCGTCAACATCAGCAAATGTTTTCACTGCGACAACCTGCGGCTTCCCTTCGGTCAGCGTCCCGGTTTTATCGAACACGACGGTATCGAGTGTACTGGCGCGTTGCAGCGCGTCGGCGTCCCGCACCAGCACGCCAAACTCAGCCGCCCGCCCGACGCCGGAAATAATCGACATCGGCGTCGCCAGTCCCAGCGCACACGGGCAGGCGATAATCAGCACCGTAGTGGCAATCACCAGGGTATAGACAATCTGCGGTGCCGGACCAAAGAAATACCAGATTGCCGCACTGACAAGCGCAATAACCACTACTACCGGCACAAATACGGCTGAGATTTTATCCGCCAGCTGACCGATTTCTGGCTTGCTGCTCTGGGCCTGGCGCACCATGCGAATGATCCTTGATAGCGTGGTATGGCTGCCAACCGCACTGGCACGAAACAGCACACTGCCGTCCTGTACCACTGTCCCGGCATGGACGCTATCGCCTTCGCCTTTTTGCTGCGGGATTGGTTCGCCCGTCAGCATCGCTTCATCCAGCCATGCTTCGCCCTGGGTAATCTCGCCATCTACCGGCACGCGATCGCCGGTCGTCAGGCGCAGCAACATACCTGGCTGCACTTCTGCCAGAGGCACGCTTTTTTCACCTTCGTCAGTAACCAGGCGCGCCGTCGGTGGGGTTAAATCGAGTAATTTCTCCAGTGCCTTAGAAGAACGCTGACGTGCGCGTGCTTCCAGCATATGGCCGAGATTGATCAGACCGATAATCATCGCACTGGCTTCATAGTAAAGATGTCGCGCTTCCATCGGGAACCACTGCGGCCACAGGTTGACGCTCATCGAATAGAGCCACGCCACGCCCGTTCCCAGCGCCACCAGCGTATCCATCGTCGCTGCACCGTTCAGCAGGCTTTTCCATGCACTGCGGTAAAAATGGCCGCCGGCGAAAACCATCACCGCCAGGGTTATCAGGCCGATAACCAACCACAGGCTGCGGTTGTCGGCGGTGACCATCATGTTATCGCCGATCATCCCCCAGACCATCACCGGGATACCCACCGCCAGTGCGACAATTGCCTGCCAGCGGAAGCGCTTCATCGTAGCGACGGCGGTTTCTTGCTGGCGTTCGCGGCGTTTCGCGTCATCTTCAATCGCTTCCGCGCCGTAGCCCGCTTTTTCCACCGCCTGCACTAAATCTTGTGGGGAGGCACTGCCCATCACCAGCGCAGTACGCTCCGCCAGGTTTACCCGTGCCTGAGTGACGCCCGGTACGCTTTGCAGCGCATTTTGTACGCGGGTGACACAGCTGGCGCAGCTCATGCCGCTCAGCAGCAACTGCTGGCTGTCATCGTCATCGGCGGTCGCTGCCGGAAGCGCCTCAGAAACCGCTGTCAGTGCTTCCGACGGGATTGATGACTCCGCCAGCGGTTTAGCCTTTGGGTGGCTTACAGATGCGTCATAACCCGCTTGTTTGATGGTTTCGATCAGCTGTTCTGCACTGGCAGTCCCGGTAACGTGCGCTTCAGTGATAGACACATCCGCTTGTTCCACATCCGGGCGCTGTTCAAGACTTTCTTTCACGCGTTTAACGCAGTGACCGCAGGACAGGCCGTCCAGGTTCAGGTCGATAGTTTGTGACATAAAACACTCCTTTAAGACAGTTTTGACTGGCTGTGATAAAGGTTAAACCTTCCAGAAAGGGGAAGGTCAAGAAATTAATAAACCAGGCGGGTAAAAGTCCGTAAAGATTAAAAAATCGGCTCGATTTGCATCAGGATTAGACATTTATTTCTTTGTTTTCCTGTAGTTAAGTTGCGGGTGCTAAGTTAAATCAGGATGCCTGAAAATCGGCACAGGGGTGAGGAATTACCTCCCGCATCTATAAAAAGGAGTTAACAAAAGATGTTAGATGCAAACAAATTACAGCAGGCAGTGGATCAGGCTTACACCCAATTTCACTCACTTAACGGCGGACAAAATGCCGATTACATTCCCTTTCTGGCGAATGTACCAGGTCAACTGGCGGCAGTGGCTATCGTGACCTGCGATGGCAACGTCTATAGTGCGGGTGACAGTGATTACCGCTTTGCACTGGAATCCATCTCTAAAGTCTGTACGTTAGCCCTTGCGTTAGAAGATGTCGGCCCGCAGGCGGTACAGGACAAAATTGGCGCTGACCCGACCGGATTGCCCTTTAACTCAGTTATCGCCTTAGAGTTGCATGGCGGCAAACCGCTTTCGCCACTGGTAAATGCTGGCGCTATTGCCACCACCAGCCTGATTAACGCTGAAAACGCCGAACAACGCTGGCAGCGAATTTTACATATCCAACAGCAACTGGCTGGTGAGCAGGTAGCGCTCTCTGACGAAGTCAACCAGTCGGAACAAACAACCAACTTCCATAACCGGGCCATTGCCTGGCTGCTGTACTCCGCCGGATATCTCTATTGTGATGCAATGGAAGCCTGTGACGTGTACACCCGTCAGTGCTCTACGCTCATCAATACTGTTGAACTGGCAACGCTTGGCGCGACGCTGGCGGCGGGTGGTGTGAATCCGTTGACGCATAAACGCGTTCTTCAGGCCGACAACGTGCCGTACATTCTGGCCGAAATGATGATGGAAGGGCTGTATGGTCGCTCCGGTGACTGGGCGTATCGCGTTGGTTTACCGGGCAAAAGCGGTGTAGGTGGCGGTATTCTGGCGGTCGTCCCTGGCGTGATGGGAATTGCCGCGTTCTCACCACCGCTGGACGAAGAAGGCAATAGTGTTCGCGGTCAAAAAATGGTGGCATCGGTCGCTAAGCAACTCGGCTATAACGTGTTTAAGGGCTGATCATGATGAACACGGAAGGTAATAACGGTAACAAACCCCTCGGTCTATGGAACGTCGTTTCCATCGGTATTGGGGCAATGGTGGGGGCGGGGATCTTCGCGCTGCTGGGGCAGGCTGCGTTGCTAATGGAAGCCTCGACCTGGGGCGCCTTTGCTTTTGGCGGTATTGTGGCGATGTTTTCCGGTTATGCCTATGCGCGTCTGGGGGCGAGCTATCCCAGCAATGGCGGTATTATCGACTTTTTTCGTCGCGGATTAGGCAACGGCGTCTTTTCGCTAGCGCTCTCGTTGCTATACCTGTTGACGCTGGCGGTGAGCATCGCCATGGTTGCCCGTGCTTTTGGCGCTTATGCCGTGCAGTTTTTGCATGAAGGCAGCCAGGAGGAGCACCTTATTTTGCTCTACGCGTTGGGGATCATTGCGGTGATGACGCTTTTCAACTCCTTAAGCAACCATGCGGTAGGGCGGCTGGAAGTGATCCTCGTCGGCATTAAAATGATGATCCTGTTATTGCTGATTATTGCCGGTGTCTGGTCGCTGCAACCGGCGCATATTTCCGTCTCTGCGCCCCCCAGCTCCGGTGCGTTCTTCTCCTGTATTGGGATAACCTTCCTTGCCTATGCGGGCTTTGGCATGATGGCGAACGCGGCGGATAAAGTGAAAGATCCGCAGGTCATTATGCCACGGGCGTTTCTGGTGGCGATTGGCGTTACCACGTTGCTTTATATCTCGCTGGCGCTGGTTTTGCTTAGCGATGTATCGGCATTAGAGTTAGAAAAATATGCTGATACCGCCGTAGCGCAGGCTGCTTCTCCGCTGCTCGGGCATGTGGGTTATGTGATCGTCGTCATCGGCGCTTTACTGGCGACGGCTTCAGGCATTAACGCGAACCTGTTCGCCGTGTTTAACATCATGGACAACATGGGCAGCGAACGCGAACTGCCGAAGCTAATGAATAAATCCCTGTGGCGGCAGAGTACCTGGGGCAACATCATCGTCGTGGTGTTGATAATGCTGATGACGGCGGCGCTAAATTTAGACTCACTCGCCAGCGTTGCCAGCGCCACCTTTTTGATCTGCTATCTGGCGGTGTTTGTGGTGGCGATCCGCCTGCGTCATGATATTCACGCCTCGTTGCCGATTCTTATCGTTGGTACGTTGGTGATGTTGTTGGTGATCGTTGGCTTTATCTACAGCCTGTGGTCCCAGGGCAGCCGTGCGTTGATATGGATTATTGGTGCAATCTTACTCAGCCTTATTGTGGCAATGGTCATGAAGCGTAATAAAACCGTATAACACCTCTCTGTGCGCAGTACTTCCTGTATTATTGTGGTGGCGGTCGATATTCGCACTGGCAAAAAAACGTGCTTGAATATCTGTTGAAACCCTTTAACAAAGCACAGGAGGCGTTGCGCGAACGATGAACATCAGCGATGTAGCAAAAATTACCGGCCTGACCAGCAAAGCCATTCGCTTCTATGAAGAGAAGGGGCTGGTGACGCCGCCGATGCGCAGCGAAAACGGTTATCGCACCTACACGCAGCAGCATCTCAACGAACTGACCTTACTGCGCCAGGCACGGCAGGTGGGCTTTAACCTGGAAGAGAGCGGCGAGCTGGTGAATCTGTTTAACGACCCGCAGCGGCACAGCGCCGACGTCAAACGGCGCACGCTGGAGAAGGTGGCGGAGATCGAACGACACATTGAGGAGCTGCAATCCATGCGCGACCAGCTGCTGGCACTGGCGAATGCCTGCCCTGGCGATGACAGCGCCGACTGCCCGATTATCGAAAATCTCTCCGGCTGCTGTCATCATCGGGCAGGGTGATTAAGACGAGACGGCTCGGATATGTAGGGTTATCCCTTCTATCGCAATGACTTCAACATACGTACCTGCACCGAGATCCTCGCTGGCGCTGACAGGCCATGAACTGTCACCGACGCGCATATGACCGCGCCCGTTGACCAGCGGAGATTCCAGCACAAAACGTCGGCCAATCAGCTGCTGCCCGCGCTGGTTTAAATGACTATCGCTGTGCTTTTGTTCGCGCACCCGCCGCGACAACCATTTCCACCACAGCCAGGCGGCGAGCAGCGTCAGGATGGCAAACATTACCCCTTGCCACTCCCAACCCAGCGGCACCAGCCAGACCACCAGGCCGGTAATCACCGCTGCCACGCCGCTCCACAACAAATAACCATTTCCGCCCAGCATCTCGGCTGCCAGCAGCAACCCGCCGAGACTGAGCCAGAAAATATGTGGATGAACGACCATTAACTCCATCATGGCTGAGTCCGTTTGTTGGCGCTGTCTTTCACCAGCTCGGCAATCCCGGCAATCGACCCCATCAGGCTGCTGGCCTCTAATGGCATCATCACTACTTTGCTGTTACTGGAGGAACCGATCTGCTGTAACGCTTCGGTGTATTTTTGCGCTACGAAGTAGTTCACCGCCTGAATATCACCGGAGGCGATAGCTTCAGACACCATTTTGGTGGCGCGGGCTTCTGCTTCGGCGGAACGTTCACGCGCTTCAGCCTGTAAAAACGCCGACTGACGTTCGCCTTCCGCTTTCAGGATTTGCGACTGTTTTTCACCTTCGGCTTTGAGGATTTCCGCCTGACGGATCCCTTCCGCTTCAAGAATGTAAGCGCGTTTGGTACGTTCCGCTTTCATCTGCGCGTTCATTGAAGAGATAAGCTCTGCCGGTGGGCGCACGTCGCGAATTTCAATACGGGTGACTTTAATCCCCCACGGGTTGGTGGCTTCATCGACAATACGCAGCAGGCGTGAGTTGATGCTGTCGCGCTGAGAGAGCATTTCGTCAAGTTCCATTGAACCCAACACGGTACGGATGTTAGTCATGGTCAGGTTGATGATCGCCAGCTCCAGATTGCTGACTTCATAGGCAGCGCGTGGCGCGTCAATCACCTGAATAAAACAGACTGCGTCGATGGTAACGTTGGCGTTATCTTTCGAGATAACTTCCTGGGAAGGGATATCGAGCACTTGCTCCATCATATTGATCTTGCGACCAATGCGATCCATAAACGGCACCACCAGACTGAGCCCCGGCTGTAACGTTTTGGTATAGCGACCAAAACGTTCTACCGTCCATTGATAGCCCTGCGGCACGATTTTGACGCCCGCGCCGACAATGACCAGCGCGACAAAAATGAGAATCGGGATAAAGATAAGCATCGGAAAAACCTCCTGTTGTACCGTCCATAATCAGCAAAATTGCTGCTTGATTAAACAAATTATACCTGATTACTGAAAGAGAGTTCCCCCTTATTCCTGCGAAGGATAAACTGTTTTTAGTAAAAATCAGAAAAAGGGAACAGCGATGCAGGAAAATAGTCCTTTGCTTCAGCTACAAAACGTAGGATATCTGGCGGGTGATACGAAGATTCTTAATAACATCAATTTTTCGCTGCGTGCTGGCGAATTTAAGTTAATTACCGGTCCTTCTGGTTGTGGCAAAAGTACGCTGCTAAAAATAGTTGCTTCATTGATCAGCCCAACCAGCGGAACGTTACTGTTTGAAGGTGAGGATGTCAGCACACTAAAACCAGAAATCTACCGCCAGCAAGTCTCTTACTGCGCCCAGACGCCGACGCTGTTTGGCGATACGGTATACGATAATCTGATCTTTCCCTGGCAGATCCGTGACCAGCAGCCTGACCCGGCCATTTTTCTCGATTTTCTCGAACGCTTCGCTTTGCCGGACAGCATTTTGACGAAGAATATCGCCGAGCTATCTGGTGGTGAAAAACAACGCATCTCATTGATTCGTAACCTACAATTTATGCCGAAGGTTTTATTGCTGGATGAAATAACCAGTGCGCTGGATGAAAGTAATAAACATAACGTCAATGAGATGATCCATCGTTATGTGCGCGAGCAAAATATTGCCGTGCTGTGGGTGACACACGATAAAGACGAAATTAATCATGCGGATAAAGTGATTACACTGCAACCGCATGCCGGAGAAATGCAGGAAGCACGCTATGAACTCGCATAATATTACTAACGAATCATTAGCACTGGCATTAATGCTGGTGGTGGTGGCAATCTTAATTAGCCATAAAGAAAAACTGGCGCTGGAGAAAGATATTCTCTGGAGCGTCGGGCGAGCGATAATTCAGCTGATTATTGTCGGCTATGTGCTGAAGTATATTTTCAGCGTGGATGATGCCAGCCTGACATTATTGATGGTGTTATTTATCTGCTTTAATGCGGCGTGGAACGCGCAAAAACGCAGTAAATATATTGCTAAAGCTTTTATCTCATCGTTTATTGCCATTACGGTCGGGGCGGGAATTACCCTGGCGGTGCTGATTCTCTCAGGGTCGATTGAATTTATCCCGATGCAGGTGATCCCTGTCGCCGGGATGATTGCCGGTAACGCCATGGTAGCGGTGGGGTTGTGTTACAACAATTTAGGGCAACGGGTCATTAGCGAACAGCAACAGATTCAGGAGAAACTGAGTCTTGGCGCGACGCCGAAGCAGGCTTCAGCGATATTGATTCGCGACAGTATTCGCGCGGCTTTAATTCCGACGGTCGATTCAGCAAAAACGGTTGGCTTAGTGAGTTTACCAGGAATGATGTCCGGGCTGATATTTGCCGGGATTGATCCGGTGAAGGCGATTAAATATCAGATTATGGTGACCTTTATGCTGCTCTCAACCGCCAGCTTGTCGACCATTATTGCCTGCTATTTAACCTATCGTAAGTTTTATAATTCGCGCCACCAGTTGGTGGTGACTCAATTGAAGAAGAAATGATGCGATGCCGGATGCGCAGCATCGCATCCGGCGTTGTGGTTCATGTGCCGAACAACGGAATATCAATACAACAATGCATACAGCTGGCGGCGATACTTCGACGCCAGTGCATCACCCGTACCCAGCGCAGCGAGGATCTCCTGGAACGTTTTACGCGTCTGACCGTCTGCGGCGGTGAGATCTTTACGCAGATGCCCGAACAGCAACTCCAGCGCCTCTTCATTGCGCCCAACCTGATGCAGTTGCAGCGCCAGTTGCGTCGCCAGTGCGGCATCTTCTGGATTCTCCGCCACCTGCTGTTGCAACTGTTGAATTTCCGGCTTATCAGCCGCCTGCTTCAGCAGTTCGATTTGCGCTACCAGCCCCTGGTAGCGGGTGTCCTGATCCTGCAACGGAATGGTTTTCAGCACCGCTTCCGCATCTTCAGAACGGTTCAGCGCAATCAGCGTTTCTGCCAGCAGCAGGCCGATCTCCCCGTTCTGATTCGACAACTGCCAGGCGTCTTTCAGCAATGGCAGGGCATCGGTGTAATTGCCTTCCTGCATCAGTTGCATCGCCTGCTGCGCTTTCAGCTCTTCTTCGCGCGGCAGCACTTTATCCAGCAGGGCGCGGATCGCCTCTTCCGGTTGCGGCCCCTGGAAGCCATCTACCGGTTGCCCGTTCTGGAACAGATACACGGTCGGAATCGCGCGCAGACCAAACTGGGCGGCAATCATCTGCTCCGCGTCGCAGTCCAGCTTCGCCAGAATAAATTGCCCGTTGTACTGCGCCGCGAGGCTTTCCAGGATCGGGGTTAACTGCAAACAGTGCTGGCTACGTTCAGACCAAAAATAGAACAGCACCGGAGTGGTCATCGACTGTTCAAGAACCTGTTGCAGGTTAGATTCGTTAATGTTGACAATATTTTCTACGGACATGGAGTCGCTCTCTGTTGTCGATATTTTCTTTGACATGGGGGCTTAAGCGCGCGCTTCAACTCACCCCTGCAATATTTTGTCCATCACGCGCCCAGGCAGCAGGCGCTCGAGCACCATTACTGCCCAGGTCACCAGCGTTACCGGATAGCGCATCTTCGGCTTCTCGCTAATAAAAGCATGGCGCACTTTGTCGACCACCGCTTCCGGTCCCAACGTAAAGCGGGCGGCGATGCCGGGATTTTCGACTGGTTTATCACTTTGCGTCTGGTTGACGTTGTCGGTGAAGCGAGTACGAATGGGACCGGGTTCGATCAGGCTGACTTTAATTCCGCTGTGGCGTAGCTCCATGCGCAGCGCGTCTGACCACGCCTCCAGCGCATATTTACTGGCCGCGTAAGCGCCACGACCCGGCGTGGAGATTAATCCCATCACCGATGATGTCATCACAATACGCCCTTCACCGTGCGGTAACATCGCGGGTAACAGGCGCATGGTGAGCTGGTGTGCGCCGAAAAAGTTGGCGGAAAACTGCTGTTCCATCTGCGCACGGCTGATGGTGGAAAGGGGGCCATACATGCCGAATCCGGCATTGTTAAAGATCCCATACAGACAATTATCGGTCAGGGCGATCACCTCGTCTGCTGCGCGATTAACACTTTCTGGTGAATCCAGATCGATCAACACGCCGGTAAATCCCATGTTGTTCATACGCTCAACATCATTCGGTTTTCGGCAACCTGCCAGCACATGAAAACCCTGGCGTTTTAATTCGAGCGCGCTTTCCAGGCCAATTCCACTGGAACATCCGGTAATTAAGACCGATTTTTGCATAACTTTACCTGTCAGGATCTCCGTTGCTTTATGAGTCATGATTTACTAAAGGCTGCAACTGCTTCGCCATCCAGTCGGCAATAAACGGCTGGGCGTCGCGGTTGGGATGAATACCGTCATCCTGCATCCATTGTGGCTTGAGGTAGACCTCTTCCATAAAAAAGGGCAGCAGCGGAACATCAAACTCTTTGGCGAGTTTGGGGTAAATGGCGCTAAAGGCTTCATTATAACGGCGACCATAGTTTGCAGGCAGACGTATTTGCATTAACAATGGTTCAGCGTTGGCGGCTTTGACATCCTGCAAAATCTGGCGCAGCGTTTGCTCGGTTTGCTGTGGCTGAAAACCACGCAAACCATCATTGCGCCCAGTTCAACCAGCACCCAACGCGGCTGATGCTGTTTGAGCAGAGCCGGAAGGCGCGCCAGCCCTTGTTGCGAGGTGTCGCCGCTGATGCTGGCATTAACTACCGACGTTTTACTCTGCCACTTATCATTCAACAAGGCAGGCCAGGCCGCGCTGGCAGACATTCGATATCCGGCGCTCAGGCTATCACCCAGAATCAATAACGTGTCCGCTGCGGCGGCACGGAAGGTTAACAGGACCAGGAACAGGAAGGGCAAATGCCAGCGGAAAACATTGTTGAAGTTCATCATCTTAAGAAGTCCGTCGGTCAGGGGGAGCATGAACTCTCCATCCTCACCGGAGTTGAGCTGGTTGTCAAACGTGGCGAGACCATCGCACTGGTGGGCGAGTCGGGATCGGGTAAGTCAACCTTGCTGGCGATCCTCGCCGGGCTTGATGACGGCAGCAGTGGCGAAGTGAGTCTGGTGGGACAACCGCTACATAATATGGACGAAGAAGCGCGGGCAAAGTTGCGCGCGAAGCACGTCGGCTTTGTTTTTCAGTCATTTATGTTAATTCCTACCCTTAACGCGCTGGAAAACGTCGAGCTTCCGGCTCTGCTGCGCGGTGAGAGTAGCGCGGAAAGTCGTAACGGGGCGAAAGCGTTGCTCGAACAGTTAGGGCTGGGTAAACGTCTGGATCATCTTCCGGCACAGCTTTCCGGCGGTGAACAGCAACGAGTGGCGCTGGCACGAGCCTTTAATGGTCGACCTGATGTGCTGTTTGCCGACGAACCCACCGGCAACCTTGACCGCCAGACGGGCGATAAAATTGCCGACCTGCTGTTTTCCCTCAACCGTGAACATGGCACCACGTTGATTATGGTGACCCACGACCTGCAACTGGCGGCACGCTGCGACCGCTGCTTACGGCTGGTGAACGGGCAGTTGCAGGAGGAAGCATGATTGCACGTTGGTTCTGGCGCGAATGGCGTTCGCCGTCGCTATTAATTGTCTGGCTGGCGCTAAGCCTGGCGGTGGCCTGCGTGCTGGCGCTGGGCAATATCAGCGATCGCATGGAGAAGGGCTTAAGCCAGCAAAGCCGTGAGTTTATGGCGGGCGATCGGGCGTTGCGCAGTTCACGCGAAGTGCCGCAAGCGTGGCTGGAGGAAGCGCAAAAGCGCGGCCTGAAAGTCGGCAAGCAGCTGACTTTCGCCACAATGACCTTTGCAGGCGACACACCGCAGCTGGCGAACGTCAAAGCGGTGGATGATATCTACCCGATGTATGGCGATCTGCAAACTAATCCCCCTGGCCTGAAACCGCAGGCGGGCAGCGTATTGCTGGCCCCACGCCTGATGGCACTGCTTAACCTGAAAACGGACGACACCATTGACGTGGGCGATGCCACCTTGCGGATTGCCGGAGAAGTGATTCAGGAACCGGATTCCGGTTTTAACCCCTTCCAGATGGCTCCGCGTCTGATGATGAATCTGGCGGATGTCGATAAAACCGGAGCCGTGCAGCCGGGGAGTCGGGTCACCTGGCGTTATAAATTCGGCGGCAACGAGAACCAGCTCGACGGCTATGAGAAATGGTTGTTACCTCAGCTTAAACCCGAACAACGCTGGTACGGTCTGGAACAGGACGAAGGCGCGCTGGGGCGATCGATGGAACGCTCGCAACAGTTCCTGCTGCTTTCGGCGCTTCTGACCTTGCTGCTGGCAGTGGCAGCGGTGGCGGTAGCGATGAATCATTACTGTCGCAGTCGCTACGATCTGGTGGCGATCCTCAAAACGCTGGGGGCAGGGCGAGCGCAACTGCGTAAGCTAATCGTCGGTCAGTGGTTGATGGTGCTGACGCTTTCAGCCGTTACCGGTGGGGCCATAGGCCTGTTGTTCGAAAACGTGTTGATGGTGCTGCTCAAGCCCGTTCTGCCTGCTGCACTACCGCCAGCCAGCCTCTGGCCGTGGCTGTGGGCGCTTGGCACCATGACGGTCATCTCGCTGCTGGTGGGGCTACGACCATACCGCTTGTTGCTGGCAACGCAGCCTTTACGCGTATTACGTAATGATGTGGTCGCGAACGTCTGGCCGCTGAAGTTTTATCTGCCGATTGTCAGTGTGGTGGTTGTGCTGCTGCTCGCCGGATTAATGGGTGGCAGCATGCTGCTTTGGGCGGTGCTGGCGGGCGCGGTAGTACTGGCTTTGCTGTGCGGTGTGCTGGGCTGGATGCTGCTGAATGTACTTCGCCGCATGACGCTGAAATCGCTGCCTCTGCGCCTGGCGGTTAGCCGCCTGTTACGTCAGCCGTGGTCAACGTTAAGCCAGCTTTCGGCATTTTCGCTCTCCTTTATGCTGCTGGCACTGCTGCTGGTGCTGCGTGGCGATCTGCTCGACCGCTGGCAGCAGCAGCTACCGCCAGAAAGCCCGAACTACTTTTTAATTAACATCGCCACAGAACAGGTAGCACCGCTAAAAGCGTTCCTCGCGGAACATCATATAGTCCCGGAATCATTTTATCCGGTAGTGCGGGCGCGGCTGACGGCGATTAACGATAAGCCGACAGAAGGTAATGAAGATGAGGCGCTTAATCGCGAACTCAATCTTACCTGGCAAAATACGCGGCCCGATCATAATCCGATTGTCGCCGGTAACTGGCCGCCAAAAGCCGATGAAGTGTCGATGGAAGAGGGGCTGGCGAAACGCTTAAACGTTGCCCTCGGTGATACCGTGACTTTTATGGGCGATACCCAGGAGTTCCGCGCTAAAGTGACCAGCCTGCGCAAAGTGGACTGGGAAAGTCTGCGGCCTAATTTCTATTTTATTTTCCCTGAAGGGGCATTAGACGGGCAACCGCAGAGCTGGCTTACCAGTTTCCGCTGGGAGAATGGCAACGGCATGTTGACGCAACTCAACCGCCAGTTCCCGACCATTAGCCTGTTAGACATTGGCGCGATTTTAAAACAGGTCGGTCAGGTGCTGGAGCAGGTAAGTCGGGCGCTGGAGGTGATGGTGGTGCTGGTCACCGCCTGCGGTATGTTGCTGTTGCTGGCACAGGTGCAGGTGGGAATGCGCCAGCGTCATCAGGAGCTGGTGGTATGGCGCACACTCGGTGCGGGGAAAAAACTGCTGCGCACGACATTGTGGTGTGAGTTCGCCATGCTTGGGTTTGTTTCCGGCCTGGTGGCCGCAATTGGTGCGGAAACGGCACTGGCAGTGTTGCAGGCGAAAGTGTTTGATTTCCCGTGGGAGCCAGACTGGCGATTGTGGATTGTTCTGCCGTGCAGCGGTGCGCTGCTGCTGTCGCTTTTCGGCGGCTGGCTGGGTGCGCGACTGGTTAAGGGTAAGGCGCTGTTCAGGCAGTTTGTGGGGTGATGACAGGTGTTAGATTGCCTGATGCGCTACGCTTATCAGGCCTACGAAGAGCGTGCAATATATTGATTTTGCAAGATTGTGTAGGCCGGATAAGGCGTTTACGCCGCATCTGGCATGAACAGTGTGCATTTTGGCAATAAATATGAAACCAACTGTCATGTCGGTTTTTTTAAAGGCCGAAGGAGGTAAACCTTCGGCCTTAGCTACGTTTCCTCAGTTATTCAATAAACTGACGGATCAGTTCCAGCAGCGCGATTAGCGCCTTAAGAACGATGAGAACTTTATCGAGAAAAGTTTTCATCCGTTGCTCCCTTAAGGGAGAAAGACAATCACAGCTTACCCTTACGTTGCCTGTAACTATGATTTTCTTCATGTGCTAGATGAGGACTGCCTCTCTCCAAATTAGAGCACCAGAATCAGCACCACCTGTATCCTGACCAGGACTTAAAAGTACTTTTCCGCACTGCGGTAATCCCTTGAGGCAGTATCACTACTAGCGTCGGGATTGTATCGCCAACATAGCTGTTTGAATATGTAGGCATCCTGACTTATAATTCACTTGCTAGATGAGGACTGTTTAATTTCTGCCCGGAACAACCAAGTCTTGGGCGGAAAAAATAAAAAAACCGACTGTCATGTCGGTTTTTTATATCTGTATTCTGGTGCAACCATTTTGTTCTCACGACAATCGCCGTTTCAGAATACCGCCCATCACTGCGCCTTAACCCATACCGCCACTTCCGCCCACTCACCGCGAAAGACAACTTTTTCCGCTTTTTTCTCAAGCTGATAGCGATACATTGGGTCGTAATATTCTTTAAGTAACGGCACCAGCCAGGCCAGATGACCGTCGGTGCTGCCGGTGGTGAGTTGCGTTGTCAGCGCCGTATCCAGCTGGGCAGCGAGTTCGTTATAGCGCTGTAACCCCAGCCGACGCTTAATCGCCGAAAGTCCGTGATGCAGGTATTCGCAATATTCCTGCCAGCCCTGTTCGTCGCCATAAGCGTGGGTAAAATCATGATGCATACGCAAGAAATACTCTTCATTCAGGCGTTCAAGACGGATCTCAAACGGATCTTCTACCACCGCAATCGCCGCCTGAGTCATTCGCTCGCGCAGACATTCCGGCAGGTGATTCGAACCGATCATCCGGCTTTCATCTTCCAGCACCCACAGGCGCAAATCCTGACGGGCGTCGGTTTTTAGCATTTCGGCAGCCAGCAGGTTTTCAAAACTCGCCTGGCTAAGTTGTGGTTGTAACGTGCGACCAAACGCCGAACCGCGATGACGCGCCAGCCCTTCCAGATCAACACCGTTTGGCTGTTGTTGCACTAATAGCGTTTTACCGCTGCCGGTACAACCGCCAATCAGCACTATCGGTTTTTGTGCCAGTTCAATGGTCGCCTGAATCGCGGTCTGGCGCAGTGCCTTATAACCGCCTTCCACCAGCGGATAATCAATCCCCGCTTCATGCAGCCAGCGTTGCACAATATGTGAACGTTGACCGCCACGGGCGCAGCAGAGAATACCTTGCGGATTTTGCAGGCACGCTGCCCGCCAGGCGTACATACGCTGCTGACGAATTTCACCCGCCACCAGTTTATGCCCCAGCGCCAGCGCTGCGTCTGAGCCTTGCTGTTTATAGCAGGTGCCAACGGCGGCGCGTTCATCGTTATTCATTAACGGCAGATTGATAGCGGCGGGCATTGCGCCTTGCTCAAACTCGATAGGGGCGCGAACATCAATAATGGGCGTATCAGCAATCAGCAGGGCACGATAGTCCTGTTCCGTGTGTCTCTCTTGCATAGTTAAAAGTGAACCTCAAATCAGCTTGCGCGCTATTTTACGCGCCAACGCGCAAGGAAACTTGATTTTTAACTGCGTGGGTTGCCGAAAATTTCTAAAAATCCGCTGATTTCCGGCCTGTGTTGGGTAAACAAGGTCACAATATCTTCTACCGCTTTGCCGCTGCCAAATTTGCGCCATGCCAGACTCAATGGCGAAGGAGGGCGCATCGTTGGGATTACCCGGCTGACCAGTTGTTGATTATCGATCATTGACTGGCAAAGTGATTTTGGCAAAAAACCAATGCCAACACCCGCCAGATGGGCGGCGATTTTCGTTTCCATATCGGGAACAATAATCTCTTTTTGCCCCGGCAATCGCCAGGCGACGCGTTTGGTTAAGGTGCGGGCGCTGTCTTCAATATTGACCGCCGGAAAGCGACGCAACTGCGCTTCTGTTAGCGGCTCTTCAACGTTCGCCAGCGGATGATCCGCCGCCATGACAAATCGCCATTGCACCGATCCTAAGGGATCAAGACTAAAGGTATTTGCCAGCGCCTCAGTTCCCGTGACCCCGATAGCCAGCGAAAAACCTTCGTACAATAGCGAGTCCCAGACGCCCATATAGATTTGTCGGGAGATGTGAAACTGGGTAAAGGGGTAACGCTCATTCAGCCACGCCAGCAACTGGGCGACGGCCTGGGGGTTATAGAGCAGGTTGTTGATGACAATATTCACCTGGCGTTCCACGCCATCATTCACCTGTTGCAGCTCGCTGGGCATACTTTCCAGCCAGCTCAGCCAGTCTCTGGCCTGGGAAAGTAGATGCTCGCCAGCCGCTGTCAACGTTACGCTACGAGTCGTACGGAAAAACAGCGCTACTCCGGTATTCTCTTCCAGAAGTTTAATGCGATAACTGATCGTCGCCGTGGTTTTACATAATCGTTCTGCCGCTTTTGAAAAACTTCCTGTTTCAGCAACCGCAATGAAAGTCCGCAAGGTTTCTGGATCGAACATCTTCAGGTATCCCCTTTTAAATCCGCAAGTTGCGTGATTTTCTTATCCTCTGATTTATCAGTATTTTTACATGATAATCCTGTTCAATTTGTGGACCAAATCTAGTTTTGGAAAAACATTCCAACTTTTGTATTGATGTTGTTCTCTTAAGGTTTTAGATTGCCTGTTATTGAAACCAAGCTGACCGGTCGGCGGTGGTTGAACGGAATTATGTTACAAGGACAAAAAGATGAAACTTCAGGTATTACCGTTAAGTCAGGAAGCCTTTAGTGCTTATGGCGACGTAATCGAAACGCAGCAACGGGATTTTTTCCATATTAACAATGGCCTGGTGGAGCGTTACCACGATTTGGCGCTGGTTGAGATTCTTGAGCAAGACCGTACGCTTATCAGCATTAACCGCGCGCAACCGGCGAATCTGCCGCTGACCATTCACGAACTCGAACGTCATCCGCTGGGCACTCAGGCCTTTATCCCAATGAAAGGTGAAGTGTTTGTGGTGGTCGTGGCGTTAGGCGACGACAAACCAGACCTGTCAACGCTGCGGGCGTTTATCACCAACGGTGAACAGGGGGTGAATTACCATCGTAACGTCTGGCATCACCCACTTTTCGCCTGGCAGCGCGTCACCGATTTTCTGACCATCGATCGCGGCGGCAGTGACAACTGTGATGTTGAAAGTATTCCTGAACAGGAACTCTGTTTTGCGTGACGCCTGCAACCGACTTGCATAAGATAAACTAATTGTTCATTGTTTATGCTCACTTGTAGGTCGGAGTTAACGTAGGTATGACGGAAGTTAGACGGCGCGGCAGGCCAGGACAGGCGGAGCCTGTGGCACAGAAGGGCGCACAGGCGTTAGAGCGGGGAATTGCGATTCTGCAATATCTGGAAAAAAGTGGGGGAAGTTCGTCGGTTAGCGATATTTCTCTCAATCTGGATTTGCCGCTCTCCACGACCTTTCGCTTGCTGAAGGTTTTACAAGCAGCGGATTTTGTCTATCAGGACAGTCAATTAGGCTGGTGGCATATAGGATTAGGTGTCTTTAACGTCGGTGCGGCGTACATCCATAACCGCGATGTCCTCTCCGTCGCCGGGCCGTTTATGCGCCGCCTGATGTTACTTTCCGGCGAAACGGTCAATGTCGCGATCCGTAACGGCAATGAAGCGGTATTAATTGGTCAGTTAGAGTGTAAATCGATGGTCAGGATGTGTGCGCCACTGGGCAGTCGTCTGCCGCTGCATGCTTCCGGTGCGGGCAAAGCGCTGCTTTATCCGCTGGCGGAAGAGGAGTTGATGAGCATCATTCTGCAAACCGGTTTGCAGCAGTTTACGCCAACTACGCTTGTGGATATGCCCACCTTGCTGAAGGACCTGGAACAAGCGCGTGAACTGGGCTATACCGTAGATAAAGAAGAGCATGTTGTAGGTCTGAATTGCATAGCTTCAGCAATTTACGATGATGTCGGTAGCGTTGTTGCCGCTATCTCCATCTCCGGGCCTTCATCAAGACTGACAGAAGATCGTTTTGTCAGTCAGGGTGAGCTGGTCAGAGACACCGCCCGCGATATCAGCACGGCGTTGGGACTGAAAGCACATCCATAGTGTCTGTCGCATCCCGCTCTGCGGAGCGGGTTTTTTTGACAAAATTTAAAAGTTGGAAAATTTTTCCAATTAATAGAGGTAGGAATAAAATGGCAAAAATGAGAGCCGTTGACGCGGCAATGTATGTGCTGGAGAAAGAAGGTATCACCACCGCCTTCGGCGTTCCGGGAGCTGCAATTAATCCGTTCTACTCAGCGATGCGTAAGCACGGCGGTATTCGTCACATTCTGGCGCGTCATGTGGAAGGTGTTTCGCACATGGCGGAAGGTTATACCCGCGCAACGGCAGGGAATATCGGCGTATGTCTGGGGACTTCCGGTCCTGCGGGCACGGACATGATCACCGCGCTCAATTCCGCTTCTGCTGATTCCATTCCTATTCTGTGCATTACCGGCCAGGCACCGCGCGCCCGTCTGCATAAAGAAGATTTTCAGGCCGTAGATATTGAAGCAATTGCTAAACCGGTCAGCAAAATGGCGGTTACAGTTCGTGAAGCGGCGCTGGTGCCTCGCGTGCTGCAACAGGCATTTCACCTGATGCGTTCTGGTCGTCCGGGTCCGGTACTGGTGGATTTACCGTTCGACGTTCAGGTTGCGGAAATCGAGTTTGATCCTGACATGTACGAACCGCTGCCGGTCTACAAACCTGCTGCCAGCCGTATGCAGATCGAAAAAGCTGTAGAAATGTTAATCCAGGCCGAACGTCCGGTGATTGTTGCCGGGGGCGGGGTAATCAATGCTGATGCAGCTGCACTGTTACAACAGTTTGCTGAACTGACCAGCGTTCCGGTGATCCCAACGCTGATGGGCTGGGGCTGTATCCCGGACGATCATGAACTGATGGCCGGGATGGTCGGTCTGCAAACCGCGCATCGTTACGGTAACGCAACGTTGCTGGCGTCCGACATGGTGTTTGGTATCGGTAACCGTTTTGCTAACCGTCATACCGGTTCGGTAGAGAAATACACCGAAGGGCGCAAAATCGTTCATATTGATATTGAGCCGACGCAAATTGGTCGCGTGCTGTGTCCGGATCTCGGCATTGTCTCTGATGCTAAAGCGGCGCTGACACTGCTGGTTGAAGTGGCGCAGGAGATGCAAAAAGCGGGTCGTCTGCCGTGTCGTAAAGAATGGGTCGCCGACTGCCAGCAGCGTAAACGCACTTTGCTGCGCAAAACCCACTTCGACAACGTGCCGGTGAAACCGCAGCGCGTGTATGAAGAGATGAACAAAGCCTTTGGTCGCGATGTTTGTTATGTCACCACTATTGGTCTGTCACAAATCGCTGCGGCACAAATGCTGCATGTCTTTAAAGACCGCCACTGGATCAACTGTGGTCAGGCTGGTCCGTTAGGCTGGACGATTCCGGCGGCACTGGGGGTTTGTGCCGCTGATCCGAAACGCAATGTGGTGGCGATTTCTGGCGACTTTGACTTCCAGTTCCTGATTGAAGAGTTAGCCGTTGGCGCGCAGTTCAACATTCCGTACATCCATGTGCTGGTGAATAACGCCTATCTCGGCCTGATTCGTCAGTCACAACGCGCTTTTGACATGGACTACTGCGTGCAACTCGCTTTCGAGAATATCAACTCCAGTGAAGTGAATGGCTACGGTGTTGACCACGTAAAAGTAGCGGAAGGTTTAGGTTGTAAAGCTATTCGGGTCTTCAAACCGGAAGATATTGCGCCAGCCTTTGAACAGGCGAAAGCCTTAATGGCGCAATATCGGGTACCGGTAGTAGTGGAAGTTATTCTCGAGCGTGTGACCAATATTTCGATGGGCAGCGAACTGGATAACGTCATGGAATTTGAAGATATCGCCGATAACGCAGCGGATGCACCGACTGAAACCTGCTTCATGCACTATGAATAAGGGAGATAAATGATGTTACGTTTCTCTGCTAATTTATCGATGTTATTTGGTGAATATGATTTTCTCGCCCGTTTTGAGAAAGCTGCGCAGTGTGGTTTTCGCGGCGTTGAATTTATGTTTCCTTATGACTACGACATTGAAGAATTAAAACAGGTACTGGCGAGTAATAAACTCGAACATACGCTGCACAATTTACCGGCAGGTGACTGGGCGGCGGGCGAGCGCGGTATTGCCTGTATTCCTGGCCGTGAAGAAGAGTTTCGGGATGGCGTAGCAGCAGCGATTCGT
>NZ_JBQZXE010000013.1:0-55409 GCF_053555855.1 Shigella sp. SIG3 | reverse complement strand
GATTAGTCATTGCTGATTTAGCCGGTGAAAGTGAAGATCCACGTTCTGTTTGTGAACATTATTATTCTTTAATCTCACAATATCGGGAAATTCACTGGGTTTTCATGGTGTCACGCTCCTGGTATTCCCAGGCTGTAGAACTGCTCATGTGCCCTACGGCGACGTTATTGTCTGATGTTGAACCCATTGAGAATCTGGTCAAGACCGTACGTTCCGGCAATACGCATGCAGAGCGTATCAGCGCCATGCTGACCTCTCCGGCAATGACTGAAACTCATGATTTTAGCTATCGCTCCGTCATTCTCACTCTTTCAGAGCGCAAGGTACTGCGGCTATTAGGTAAAGGATGGGGCATCAACCAGATAGCTTCATTGCTTAAGAAAAGTAATAAAACTATCAGCGCCCAAAAAAACAGTGCGATGCGTCGACTGGCAATTCACAGCAACGCTGAAATGTATGCATGGATAAATAGCGCGCAGGGTGCAAGAGAACTTAACTTGCCTTCTGTTTATGGAGATGCCGCAGAATGGAACACAGCCGAATTAAGAAGAGAAATGTCGCACTCATAGAAAAATGCGTCATGAGTAGTATCGGTATTGAGAGTTTATTCAGAAAGTTTGCGGGCAACCCTTATAAGCTCCATACCTATACCAGTCAGGAGTCATTTCAGGATGCCATGTCGCGGATCTCGTTTGCGGCGGTCATTTTTTCTTTTTCTGCCATGAGAAGTGAGCGGAGAGAGGGATTATCTTGCCTGACTGAGCTGGCGATTAAGTTTCCGCGTACCCGGCGTTTAGTTATTGTGGATGATGATATTGAAGCTCGGCTGATTGGTTCATTGTCGCCATCACCGCTGGACGGTGTATTAAGTAAAGCGTCAACGCTGGAGATTTTTCATCAGGAATTCTTTTTGTCATTAAATGGTGTACGTCAGGCGACCGACCGACTGAACAATCAGTGGTACATTAACCAAAGCCGGACGTTAAGCCCGACGGAGAGAGAAATATTGCGCTTTATGTCGCGTGGCTACTCAATGACACAAATTGCCGAGCAGCTTAAACGTAATATCAAAACGATCCGAGCGCATAAATTTAATGTGATGTCGAAACTGGGCGTCAGTTCTGATGCAGGGTTGTTGGAGGCCGCAGATATTCTGTTATGTATGCGGCATTGCGAAGCAAGTAATGTGTTGCATCCCTATTAATCCGCATGATGCCGGGTTTACTTCCCCGGCAGTGCTTTCATTTCAGCGTACAATAGCCACATTGCTGCACATCCGGTAAGCGATAACGCTGGCAGCAAGTGCGGCGCACCAGCAGGCCGTCGCGCAGTACCACGGTACGCCAGAGTGGATTATCTTCACCGTTCGTGAGCGTTTTCTCAAAAAAGAGGGCATGGCGCAGCGATTCAACAGTAGCCTCGCCGAGCAGTTGCTTCATCTCAGTGAGATACCAGTTGATCAAATAACCGGTATTACTCCAGATAAGTTTGCCGTTGATCTCTCCGGTCGCTTCTAGTGCTTGCACAACCGGAACCAGCGCCTGGCTGATTAACGTTTCCATTCGCTGCTGCGGCGAATGTGGTGTTGCGTTTTTATCTTCACACACATCGACCCAGAAACAGGCGACGCGTCCGGTTTCGTGAAACTCAGCATGGAAATGTTCCGGCGACACATCTAATGCTTTTTCCTGCGTCAGTAGCGCCAGCATTAATGGTGGCACCATCAGGCCGATATACCATTGTGCCCATAGTGAGATCAGCGGTTTGTTCTCGCGGATCATCGTTGGTTGGTTGCGATAGATATGATCGGAATAGACCGCCAGTAGAGAACTTAGCGCATTCGGTGATGACCATTGCGCCAGCGTCATGGCGTTAAGCGGAGCGGGTTCATCCAGGCGGATAAACTCCAGCAAATGTTCACGATGTTTGGCGATCATCGCCCGTACGGCTTGTGCAAGCCCAGCATCCTGCGGCTGGAGATGCGTTCGCCAGATGACATCTTCATAGAGCGGTGCGGAACGATAGGCCATAATCGTGATAGTAATCTAAATGATAATGATTGCTAATCCTATCGATAGGTTTACTCGATAGCAAGGGATTTCTCTGGCTTGCAAATGATAAAAATTATCATATGATATTGGTTTTCATTATCAATGAAAGAGATGAAACCATGTTGCAACGTACGCTGGGCAGTGGCTGGGGAGTGTTGCTGCCGGGATTGCTGATTGCAGGGCTGATGTATGCGGATTTATCGCCGGATCAGTGGCGGATTGTCATTCTGATGGGATTAGTATTGACGCCGGTGATGCTGTATCACAAACAGTTGCGGCATTACATTTTGCTACCATCGTGCCTGGCGCTTATTGCTGGCATCATGCTGATGATAATGAATTTGAATCAGGGATGACAAAACAGGGAAGAAACAAGAAAGGAAGTAAAGATAATTGGTGCGAGGGGGGGGACTTGAACCCCCACGTCCGTAAGGACACTAACACCTGAAGCTAGCGCGTCTACCAATTCCGCCACCTTCGCACAGTCATCTTACTTTTTTTGATATCGCCTCGTTTGGTGCGAGGGGGGGGACTTGAACCCCCACGTCCGTAAGAACACTAACACCTGAAGCTAGCGCGTCTACCAATTCCGCCACCTTCGCCCAGTGCGAGCAATATCAACGTGGTTTTTGGTGCGAAGGGGGGGACTTGAACCCCCACGTCCGTAAGGACACTAACACCTGAAGCTAGCGCGTCTACCAATTCCGCCACCTTCGCATACCATCAATTCTTAAAAAGAATTGCTACCACGGAGGCGCATTCTAGTGGTTTTCAGCTTTTCGTCAATAGTTAATTATCGCCTGATGTGTAATTGCTGGAAAAATGTCCATCAGGAAACTAGCGTGCAGGTTTGGTAGGCATGCGGGGGCAGATGCCAGATGCGACGCTGGCGCGTCTTATCTGGCCTACGAAGGGCTAACGTGCAGGTTTTGTAGGTCGGATAAGGCGTTCACGCCGCATCCGACACGGTATGCGGCGACAGATATCAGATACTCAACCTTTCTTCGCCTGGCGGGTCATAATGGCGCGATATACCTTGAAGCGCCCGGTTTGCGTGATAACTTCATGGAAGCCAAATGTCTCATCCAGCACGTCCGGGTAAGGCAGGAAGGCGTTCGCTACAATTCGCAGCTCGCCGCCGCTATTAAGATGACGCACCGCGCCACGAATCAGCGTTTGCGCCGCATCCAGGCTGGTTTGCATCCCATCGTGGAACGGCGGGTTGGAGATGATCATATCAAAACAACCTTTCACCTCGGAAAAGACGTTGCTGGCAAAGACTTCACCTTCAACACCGTTGGCTGCAAGTGTTGCGCGGCTGGCTTCTACCGCCGGGGCAGAGACATCGCACAAGGTGAGACGAATTTTCGGCGAATGGCGCGCAAAGGCAACTGAAAGTACACCCGCGCCACAGCCGACATCCAGCACTTTACCTTTCGTGTGCGGAGTTAACGTCGAGAGCAGCAACTGGCTACCGACATCCAGACCGTCGCGGCTAAACACGCCAGGCAGCGTTTTGACCGTCAGGCCATCGACGCTGTATTCGCCCCAGAATTTATCCGCATCAAATACTGGCTGTTTTTCCAGACGACCAAAATAGAGGCCACAGCGACGAGCGCTGTCGACTTTATTCAACGGCGCATAATCTGCCAGCATCTGCTCAGCGCTGCGCACGCCGCTGCGGTTCTCGCCAACGACAAAAATATCTGTCCCCACTGGCAGCAGAGAAAGTAAATTCATCAACTGGAACTGGGCTTCCGGTTTGTTCTTCGGCCAGTAGTAAATCAGCGTATCGCAATCTGCGACATCATTCGCCGTGGCGACCAGACTAAAACGGGCGTTATCCCCCATCTGGCAGCTTAACACCTGCCAATGGTGGAATTGCTGGGTATGAGCACGGCTGGCCGCGGTATCTAAACGCGCGGGCAGGTCATCCTGTAAGTCTCCGGCAAACAGAATACGGCTTTGTTCGAAATCATCACTGTGACGCAGCAAGACTTCACTTGCCGGGGTAAATGCAGACATGGAATGCTCCTCAATTGATACTGGCGGCGATTATAGCCATATGTTGGCGCGGTATCGACGAATTTGCTATATTTGCGCCCCTGACAACAGGAGCGATTCGCTATGACATCCCGACGAGACTGGCAGTTACAGCAACTGGGCATTACCCAGTGGTCGCTGCGTCGCCCTGGCGCGTTGCAGGGGGAGATTGCCATTGCGAGCCCGGCACACGTCCGTCTGGTGATGGTGGCAAACGATCTTCCCGCCCTGACTGATCCTTTAGTGAGCGATGTTCTGCGCGCATTAACCGTCAGCCCCGATCAAGTGCTGCAACTGACGCCAGAAAAAATCGCGATGCTGCCGCAAGGCAGTCGCTGCAACAGCTGGCGGTTGGGTACTGACGAACCGCTATCATTGGAAGGCGCTCAGGTGGCATCACCGGCGCTCACCGAATTACGGGCAAACCCAACGGCACGCGCCGCGTTATGGCAACAAATTTGCACATATGAACACGATTTCTTCCCTCGAAACGACTGATTTACCAGCGGCTTACCACATTGAACAACGCGCCCACGCCTTTCCGTGGAGTGAAAAAACCTTTGCCAGCAACCAGGGCGAGCGTTATCTCAACTTTCAGTTAACGCAAAACGGCAAAATGGCGGCGTTTGCGATTACGCAAGTGGTGCTGGATGAAGCTACATTGTTCAATATTGCGGTCGATCCCGACTATCAGCGTCAGGGGCTGGGTAGGGCGCTGCTGGAACATCTGATCGACGAACTGGAAAAACGCGGCGTGGCGACACTATGGCTGGAAGTCCGTGCCTCAAATGCTGCCGCCATTGCCCTGTACGAAAGTTTAGGCTTTAACGAGGCGACGATTCGCCGCAATTACTACCCCACCACGGACGGTCGCGAAGACGCCATCATCATGGCGTTGCCAATCAGTATGTAAGACAAGGTGGAATAATGAAGTGGGACTGGATTTTCTTTGATGCCGATGAAACGCTGTTTACCTTTGACTCATTCACCGGCCTGCAGCGGATGTTTCTTGATTACAGCGTCACCTTTACCGCTGAAGATTTTCAGGACTATCAGGCCGTTAACAAGCCACTGTGGGTGGATTATCAAAACGGCGCGATCACTTCATTACAGCTTCAGCACGGGCGTTTCGAGAGCTGGGCCGAACGGCTGAAAGTTGAAGCAGGCTTGCTTAACGATGCCTTTATTAATGCGATGGCGGAAATCTGTACGCCGTTGCCGGGCGCGGTTTCTCTGCTTAACGCCATTCGTGGCAACGCTAAAATCGGCATCATCACCAACGGTTTTAGCGCCTTGCAGCAAGTGCGTCTGGAACGGACGGGCCTGCGTGATTACTTCGATTTGCTGGTGATTTCCGAAGAAGTTGGCGTTGCCAAACCGAATAAGAAAATTTTCGATTATGCGCTGGAACAGGCGGGCAATCCTGACCGTTCACGCGTGCTGATGGTTGGCGACACTGCCGAGTCCGATATTCTCGGTGGCATCAACGCCGGGCTTGCGACCTGCTGGCTGAATGCGCACAATCGCGAGCAACCAGAAGGCATCGCGCCCACCTGGACCGTTTCTTCGTTGCACGAACTGGAGCAGCTCCTGTGTAAACACTGATTGCCTCCCCCCCGTTGATGGGTAAAATAGCCGCAATTTTTCGTTTTCAACAAGCGCGGCGCGATGCCGCTTACTCAAGAAGAAAGAATTATGACGTTGTCTCCTTATTTGCAAGAGGTGGCGAAGCGCCGCACTTTTGCCATTATTTCTCACCCGGACGCCGGTAAAACTACCATCACCGAGAAGGTGCTGCTGTTCGGACAGGCCATTCAGACCGCCGGTACAGTAAAAGGCCGTGGTTCCAACCAGCACGCTAAGTCGGACTGGATGGAGATGGAAAAGCAGCGTGGGATCTCCATTACTACGTCTGTGATGCAGTTTCCGTATCACGATTGCCTGGTTAACCTGCTCGACACCCCGGGGCACGAAGACTTCTCGGAAGATACCTATCGTACCCTGACGGCGGTGGACTGCTGCCTGATGGTTATCGACGCCGCAAAAGGTGTTGAAGATCGTACCCGTAAGCTGATGGAAGTTACCCGTCTGCGCGACACGCCGATCCTCACCTTTATGAACAAACTTGACCGTGATATCCGCGACCCGATGGAACTGCTCGATGAAGTTGAGAACGAGCTGAAAATTGGCTGCGCACCGATCACCTGGCCAATTGGCTGCGGCAAGCTGTTTAAAGGCGTTTACCACCTTTATAAAGATGAAACCTATCTCTATCAGAGCGGTAAAGGGCACACCATTCAGGAAGTCCGCATTGTTAAAGGGCTGAATAACCCGGATCTCGATGCTGCGGTTGGTGAAGATCTGGCACAGCAGCTGCGTGACGAACTGGAACTGGTTAAAGGCGCGTCTAACGAGTTCGACAAAGAGCTGTTCCTTGCGGGCGAAATCACTCCGGTATTCTTCGGTACTGCGCTGGGTAACTTCGGCGTTGATCATATGCTGAATGGCCTGGTGGAGTGGGCGCCTGCGCCGATGCCGCGTCAGACCGATACCCGTACCGTAGAAGCGAGCGAAGATAAATTTACCGGCTTCGTATTTAAAATTCAGGCCAACATGGACCCGAAACACCGCGACCGCGTGGCGTTTATGCGTGTGGTGTCCGGTAAATATGAAAAAGGCATGAAACTGCGCCAGGTGCGCACTGCGAAAGATGTGGTGATCTCCGACGCGCTGACCTTTATGGCGGGTGACCGTTCGCACGTTGAAGAAGCGTATCCGGGCGATATCCTCGGCCTGCACAACCACGGCACCATTCAGATCGGCGACACCTTTACCCAGGGTGAGATGATGAAGTTCACCGGTATTCCGAACTTCGCACCAGAACTGTTCCGTCGTATCCGCCTGAAAGATCCGCTGAAGCAAAAACAGCTGCTCAAAGGGCTGGTACAGCTTTCCGAAGAGGGCGCGGTGCAGGTGTTCCGTCCAATCTCCAACAACGATCTGATCGTTGGTGCGGTTGGTGTGCTGCAGTTTGATGTGGTGGTAGCGCGCCTGAAGAGCGAATACAACGTTGAAGCAGTGTATGAGTCAGTCAACGTTGCCACTGCCCGCTGGGTAGAATGTGCAGACGCGAAGAAATTCGAAGAGTTCAAGCGTAAGAACGAAAGCCAACTGGCGCTTGATGGCGGCGATAACCTCGCTTACATCGCTACCAGCATGGTCAACCTGCGCCTGGCACAGGAACGTTATCCGGACGTTCAGTTCCACCAGACCCGCGAGCATTAATTCTTGCCTCCAGGGCGCGGTAGCCGCTGCGCCCTGTCAATTTCCCTTCCTTATTAGCCGCTTACGGAATGTTCTTAAAACATTCACTTTTGCTTATGTTTTCGCTGATATCCCGAGCGGTTTCAAAATTGTGATCTATATTTAACAAAGTGATGACATTTCTGATGGCGTTAAATACCGTTCAATGCGTAGATATCAGTATCTAAAGCCGTCGATTGTCATTCTACCGATATTAATAACTGATTCAGAGACTGTAATGGTCGTTATTCATCACCCATCGCTTTTGTGATGGCGACCATTGACTTCTGTAGAGGGTGAAGTCTCTCCCTATTCAGCAATGCAACCTCGTGTTGCTAGGCTCAAATTACGAGCAAACATACAGGAATAAATCGATGACTATGACAAGACTGAAGATTTCGAAAACTCTGCTGGCTGTAATGTTGACCTCTGCCGTCGCGACCGGCTCTGCCTACGCGGAAAACAACGCGCAGACTACCAATGAAAGCGCAGGGCAAAAAGTCGATAGCTCTATGAATAAAGTCGGTAATTTCATGGATGACAGCGCCATCACCGCGAAAGTGAAGGCGGCGCTGGTGGATCATGACAACATCAAGAGCACCGATATCTCTGTCAAAACCGATCAAAAAGTCGTGACCCTGAGCGGTTTCGTTGAAAGTCAGGCCCAGGCCGAAGAGGCAGTGAAAGTGGCGAAAGGCGTTGAAGGCGTGACCTCTGTCAGCGACAAACTGCACGTTCGCGACGCTAAAGAAGGCTCGGTGAAGGACTACGCGGGTGACACCGCCACCACCAGTGAAATCAAAGCCAAACTGCTGGCGGACGATATCGTCCCTTCACGTAAAGTGAAAGTTGAAACCACCGATGGCGTGGTTCAGCTCTCCGGTACCGTAGATTCTCAGGCACAAAGTGACCGTGCTGAAAGTATCGCCAAAGCGGTAGATGGTGTGAAAAGCGTTAAAAATGATCTGAAAACTAAGTAATTCGTCGTAATTCGTCCTCCCGAACTTTGTCGGGAGGCGCGATGTGCACCACACTAAAAATATCGCATTGAGTGATTTTCACGCTCATATCAAGCGGTGACATTAACTATGGTAAAGGAGACGCTTATGTTTCGTTGGGGCATCATATTTCTGGTTATCGCGTTAATCGCCGCCGCACTTGGGTTTGGTGGTCTGGCCGGTACCGCTGCAGGCGCAGCTAAAATTGTCTTTGTCGTCGGGATTATTCTGTTCCTAGTGAGTTTGTTCATGGGCCGAAAACGACCCTAGATTTCAGACCATTAAGAAAATTTTATCCAAAGCCAGTCCAGCGGACTGGCTTTTGCGGTTTTAGCGAATAATAAATTGCGTTACTTTGTCTTTCTTTCACAACAAAAACAGGAAGGCAGAAGTGGGGCAGAGAATACCTGTAACGCTTGGTAATATTGCGCCGTTGTCGCTAAGGCCGTTCCAGCCTGGACGAATAGCTCTGGTGTGCGAAGGCGGCGGACAGCGTGGAATTTTCACGGCTGGCGTGCTGGATGAGTTTATGCGCGCGCAGTTTAATCCTTTCGATCTTTATCTCGGCACATCTGCCGGGGCGCAGAACCTCTCGGCGTTTATCTGCAATCAGCCCGGTTACGCGCGCAAAGTCATCATGCGCTATACCACAAAACGCGAATTTTTTGATCCATTGCGCTTTGTCCGTGGAGGAAATCTTATCGATCTCGACTGGCTGGTGGAGGCCACCGCAAGCCAGATGCCGTTGCAAATGGATACCGCCGCGCGGTTGTTTGACAGCGGCAAATCGTTTTATATGTGCGCCTGTCGTCAGGATGACTACGCGCCGAATTACTTTTTACCAACCAAACAAAACTGGCTGGATGTGATTCGCGCCTCCAGTGCGATACCTGGCTTTTATCGTAGCGGAGTGTCGCTGGAAGGCATTAACTACCTGGATGGCGGGATCAGTGATGCGATTCCGGTTAAAGAGGCGGCAAGGCAGGGCGCTAAAACGTTGGTCGTCATCCGCACTGTGCCGTCACAAATGTACTACACGCCGCAGTGGTTCAAACGCATGGAACGCTGGCTGGGTGACAGTAGCCTGCAGCCGCTGGTCAATCTGGTGCAGCATCATGAAACCAGCTATCGTGACATTCAGCAATTTATTGAGAAACCACCGGGCAAGCTGCGGATATCCGAAATTTATCCGCCGAAGCCATTACATAGTATCGCGCTTGGCAGTCGGATTCCGGCGCTGCGTGAAGACTATAAACTTGGGCGTTTATGCGGTCGTTATTTCCTCGCCACGGTTGGCAAGCTATTAACTGAAAAAGCGCCGCTTACCCGCCATCTGGTGCCAGTGGTGACGCCGGAATCGATTGTCATTCCGCCTGCGCCAGTCGCCAACGATACGCTGGTTGCCGAAGTGAGCGACGCTCCGCAGGCGAACGACCCGACATTTAACAATGAGGATCTGGCTTGATTTGCCGTTTTATCGACACTCACTGCCATTTTGATTTCCCGCCTTTTATTGGCGATGAAGAGGCCAGCCTGCAACGCGCGGCACAAGCGGGCGTAGGCAAGATCATTGTTCCGGCGACAGAGGCGGAAAATTTTGCCCGCGTGCAGGCGTTAGCGGAAAATTATCAACCGCTGTATGCCGCATTGGGCTTGCATCCTGGTATGTTGGAAAAACATAGCGATGTGTCTCTTGAGCAGCTACAGCAGGCGCTGGAAAGGCGTCCGGCGAAGGTGGTGGCGGTGGGGGAGATCGGTCTGGATCTCTTCGGCGACGATCCGCAATTTGAGAGGCAGCAGTGGTTACTCGACGAACAACTGAAACTGGCGAAACGCTACGATCTGCCGGTGATCCTGCATTCACGGCGCACGCACGACAAACTGGCGATGCATCTTAAACGCCACGATTTGCCGCGTGCTGGTGTTGTCCACGGATTTTCTGGCAGCCAGCAACAGGCTGAACGGTTTGTACAGCTGGGCTACAAAATCGGCGTAGGCGGTACTATCACCTATCCACGCGCCAGTAAAACCCGCGATGTCATCGCAAAATTACCGCTGGCATCGTTGTTGCTGGAAACCGATGCGCCGGATATGCCGCTCAACGGTTTTCAGGGGCAGCCTAACCGCCCGGAACAGGCTGCCCGTGTGTTTGCCGTGCTTTGCGAGTTACGCCCGGAACCCGCGGATGAGATTGCCGAAGTGTTGCTTAATAACACGTATGCGGTGTTTAACGTTCGTGGGTAGTTTGCCCTTCGTAGGCAGCATCCGGCAGTCGGCGCATAATGCCTGATGCGACGCTTAACGCGTCTTATCAGGCCTACAGGTTTGTGCCGAACCGTAGGCCGGATAAGGCGTTCACGCCGCATCCGGCAGTTGGCGCACAATGCCTGATGCGACGCTTGACGCGTCTTATCAGGCCTACAAGTCTGTGCCGAACCGTAGGCCGTATCCGGCATGTCACAAATAGAGCGCCGGAAATATCAACCGGCTCACCCCGCGCACCTTTAATGCATCAGCCAACGGCTCAACGTCTTCCGGCGTGGCGCTCGCCCAGCTTTGCGCCTCGCCATACACGCCGTGGGCATGAAACGCGTTCAGGCGAACCGGAACATCTCCAAGTCCCTTGATAAACGCCGCCAGTTCTTCGATGTGTTGCAAATAATCCACCTGGCCTGGGATCATCAGCAAACGCAGTTCCGCCAGCTTGCCGCGCTCTGCCAGCAAATAGATGCTGCGCTTAATCTGTTGATTATCGCGTCCGGTTAATTGTTGATGACATTCGCTACCCCATGCTTTGAGATCGAGCATTGCGCCGTCACACACCGGGAGTAATTTTTCCCAGCCGGTTTCGCTCAACATACCGTTACTGTCCACCAGACAGGTGAGATGGCGCAGTTGCGGATCGTTTTTGATAGCAGTAAACAGCGCCACTACAAACGGCAGTTGGGTCGTGACTTCGCCGCCGCTTACCGTTATCCCTTCAATAAACAGCACCGCTTTGCGCACATGGCTAAGCACTTCGTCCACGCTCATGGATTGCGCCATTGGTGTGGCATGTTGCGGACACATCTTCAGGCAGGTATCACATTGCTCGCAGACCACAGCGTTCCACACCACTTTGCCGTCAACAATCTGCAACGCCTGATGCGGACACTGTGGCACGCACTCCCCACAGTCATTGCAACGTCCCATCGTCCACGGATTGTGACAGTTTTTGCAGCGCAGATTGCAGCCCTGCAAAAACAGAGCCAGACGACTGCCTGGCCCGTCAACGCAGGAGAAGGGGATAATCTTACTGACTAAAGCGCATCTGCTGTTCATGGCTTATCACGCGCGGCTGGCGTTCCAGAATACGAGTGTTGCGTGCGGCTTCTTCGCCCAGCCAGGTGGTGTTGGTGCGTGAACCTTCGGCGCGATATTTTTCTAAATCCGACAAACGCACCATATAACCGGTAACGCGAACCAGATCGTTACCGCTGACATTGGCGGTAAATTCACGCATTCCGGCTTTAAAGGCACCGAGGCAAAGCTGTACCAGTGCCTGCGGGTTACGTTTGATGGTTTCGTCGAGCGTCAGAATGTCGCTGATGCCGGAATAATAATAAGCATGATGCGGGGCGACAGTTTGCAGATGGGTGATCGGATCTGGCTCATCGCCATACGGCAAACGCGCGCCCGGCGTGGTGCCGATATCGGAACTGATCCCCGACTGTGCGTGTAACATGGCGCGTTTTTGCCAGCCATATTTCACGGGGGTATTGGCGACAAACTCCGCCAGTTGCGCGCTGATGCGATAACCCACTTCATTTGCGGCGGCTTCTTTACCGTAGCGCGCGGCAATCCCTTCTTTCTCACACAGCAAGTTAACCGCTTCCGCCAGCCCATACATGCCAAACATTGGCACAAAACGTTCAGGGTTAATCAGCCCTTCTTTCACCAGGAAGCTATTCTCAAAGAAGTGTGATTGTTGATAGAGGAATTCACACCGCGTATCGATGATGGCGATCTGCTGCTGGCAGTAGTGCGGTAGAGTGCGCGTAAAGAAGTCATCCAGCGATTCGCTGCGCTCGGCAATGGCTTTCAGGTTAAGGCGTACCAGCGTGCTGCCACCACCCGCCAGCGGCAGTGAGTTGTAACAGCTCACAATCCCGTAGCCCCCTTTTGTGAAAATTTTATCATGCACCGGACCGTTGGCGATGTGCGGTTTGCTACATTCACAGATGTTCTTCGCCACTTCCAGCAGCAGGTCATCAGGGGTGATTTCAGGATCGTAGATAAAGGTCAGGTTCGGTGAAACCTGCGCGTCTGCACGTAAGATCGCGCGGGTAATGGGCGAATCAGACGGGCCGATATTGGCGTGCATAAAGGCATCTGGCAGGGTTCTGTCGAGGTAACGCCAGAAACGTTTTATTCGAACATCGATCTCGTTTTGTGTTAGAATTCTAACATACGGTTGCAACAACGCATCCAGTTGCCCCAGGTAGACCGGCATCGATGTGACCGACGGTACGTGGTGGTAAAGAATGGTCAGCAGAGAGAGTGCGTCATCAAGATCTTTCGCGCCTTCCAGCTCCAGCCATTCGGAACCGTTCGCCAGAAAACGAGCGTAATCGGGTAAGACATAGCGCGGTTTGTACGGCGCATGACCTTCAAACATATCGCAGATTACACCTTCATCCAGCGCGCGGCGGGCTTCGGCAGGAAGCTGTGGGTAAGGCAGATTGTTTTCTGCTTCCAGTGCCAGAAAATGGCGCTTCTGCTCCGGGCTAAGCACTGGGCTGGTGACAATTTGCTGGCAACGTTGTTGCAGTGCATTTTCATGAGAAGTGGGCATCTTCTTTTCCTTTTATGCCGAAGGTGATGCGCCATTGTAAGAAGTTTCGTGATGTTCACTTTGATCCTGATGCGTTTGCCACCACTGACGCATTCATTTGAAAGTGAATTATTTGAACCAGATCGCATTACAGTGATGCAAACTTGTAAGTAGATTTCCTTAATTGTGATGTGTATCGAAGTGTGTTGCGGAGTAGATGTTAGAATACTAACAAACTCGCAAGGTGAATTTTATTGGCGACAAGCCAGGAGAATGAAATGACTGATCTGAAAGCAAGCAGCCTGCGTGCACTGAAATTGATGGACCTGACCACCCTGAATGACGACGACACCGACGAGAAAGTAATTGCTCTGTGTCATCAGGCCAAAACTCCGGTCGGCAATACCGCCGCTATCTGTATCTATCCTCGTTTTATCCCGATTGCTCGCAAAACTCTGAAAGAGCAGGGCACCCCGGAAATCCGTATCGCTACGGTAACCAACTTCCCACACGGTAACGACGACATCGAAATCGCGCTGGCAGAAACCCGTGCGGCAATCGCCTACGGTGCTGATGAAGTTGACGTGGTATTCCCGTACCGCGCGCTGATGGCGGGTGACGAGCAGGTTGGTTTTGACCTGGTGAAAGCCTGTAAAGAGGCTTGCGCGGCAGCGAATGTACTGCTGAAAGTGATCATCGAAACCGGCGAACTGAAAGACGAAGCGCTGATCCGTAAAGCGTCTGAAATCTCCATCAAAGCGGGTGCGGACTTCATCAAAACCTCTACCGGTAAAGTGGCTGTGAACGCGACGCCGGAAAGCGCTCGCATCATGATGGAAGTGATCCGTGATATGGGCGTAGAAAAAACCGTTGGTTTCAAACCGGCGGGCGGCGTGCGTACTGCGGAAGATGCGCAGAAATATCTCGCCATCGCAGATGAACTGTTCGGTGCTGACTGGGCTGATGCGCGTCACTACCGCTTTGGTGCTTCCAGCCTGCTGGCAAGCCTGCTGAAAGCGCTGGGCCACGGCGACGGTAAGAGCGCCAGCAGCTACTAAGTAAGATGCTTTACGCCTGATGCGCTGCGCTTATCAGGCCTACGAGACGTATCTACCCGTAGGCCGGATAAGGCGTAGACGCATCCGGCAAAAGCCGCCTCATACTCTTTTCCTCGGGAGGTTACCTTGTTTCTCGCACAAGAAATTATTCGTAAAAAACGTGATGGTCATGCGCTGAGCGATGAAGAAATTCGTTTCTTTATCAACGGTATTCGCGACAACACTATTTCCGAAGGGCAGATTGCCGCCCTCGCGATGACCATTTTCTTCCACGATATGACAATGCCTGAGCGTGTCTCGCTGACCATGGCGATGCGAGATTCAGGAACCGTTCTCGACTGGAAAAGCCTGCATCTGGATGGCCCGATTGTTGATAAACACTCGACCGGCGGCGTCGGCGATGTCACTTCGCTGATGTTGGGGCCGATGGTCGCAGCCTGCGGCGGCTATATTCCGATGATCTCCGGTCGCGGCCTCGGTCATACTGGCGGTACGCTCGACAAACTGGAATCCATCCCTGGCTTCGACATTTTCCCGGATGACAACCGTTTCCGCGAAATTATTAAAGACGTCGGCGTGGCGATTATCGGTCAGACCAGTTCACTGGCTCCGGCTGATAAACGTTTCTACGCGACCCGTGATATTACCGCAACCGTGGACTCCATCCCGCTGATCACTGCCTCGATCCTGGCGAAGAAACTGGCGGAAGGTCTGGACGCGCTGGTGATGGACGTGAAAGTGGGTAGCGGCGCGTTTATGCCGACCTACGAACTCTCTGAAGCCCTTGCCGAAGCGATTGTTGGCGTGGCTAACGGCGCTGGCGTGCGCACCACCGCGCTGCTCACCGACATGAATCAGGTACTGGCCTCCAGTGCAGGTAACGCGGTTGAAGTTCGTGAAGCGGTGCAGTTCCTGACGGGTGAGTATCGTAACCCGCGTCTGTTTGATGTCACGATGGTGCTGTGCGTGGAGATGCTGATCTCCGGCAAACTGGCGAAAGATGACGCCGAAGCGCGCGCGAAATTGCAGGCGGTGCTGGACAACGGTAAAGCGGCAGAAGTCTTTGGTCGTATGGTAGCGGCACAAAAAGGCCCGACCGACTTCGTTGAGAACTACGCGAAGTATCTGCCGACAGCGATGCTGACGAAAGCAGTCTATGCTGATACCGAAGGTTTTGTCAGTGAAATGGATACCCGCGCGCTGGGGATGGCAGTGGTTGCAATGGGCGGCGGTCGTCGTCAGGCATCTGACACCATCGATTACAGCGTCGGCTTTACTGATATGGCGCGTCTGGGCGACCAGGTAGACGGTCAGCGTCCGCTGGCGGTTATCCTCGCGAAAGACGAAAACAGCTGGCAGGAAGCGGCGAAAGCGGTGAAAGCGGCAATTAAACTTGCCGATAACGCACCGGAAAGCACACCAACTGTCTATCGCCGTATCAGCGAATAACGGTATACTGATCTGATCATTTAAATTTGAAGCACTGAGTACGGAGAACATATGAAACGTGCATTTATTATGGTGCTGGACTCATTCGGCATCGGCGCTACAGAAGATGCAGAACGCTTTGGTGACGTCGGGGCTGACACCCTGGGTCATATCGCAGAAGCTTGTGCCAAAGGCGAAGCTGATAATGGTCGTAAAGGGCCGCTCAATCTGCCAAATCTGATCCGTCTGGGGCTGGCGAAAGCACACGAAGGTTCTACCGGTTTCATTCCGGCGGGAATGGACGGCAACGCTGAAGTTATCGGCGCGTACGCATGGGCGCACGAAATGTCATCCGGTAAAGATACCCCGTCTGGTCACTGGGAAATCGCCGGTGTCCCGGTTCTGTTTGAGTGGGGATATTTCTCCGATCACGAAAACAGCTTCCCGCAAGAGCTGCTGGATAAACTGGTCGAACGCGCTAATCTGCCGGGTTACCTCGGTAACTGCCACTCTTCCGGTACGGTCATTCTGGATCAACTGGGCGAAGAGCACATGAAAACCGGCAAGCCGATTTTCTATACCTCCGCTGACTCCGTGTTCCAGATTGCCTGCCATGAAGAAACTTTCGGTCTGGATAAACTCTACGAACTGTGCGAAATCGCCCGTGAAGAGCTGACCAACGGCGGCTACAATATCGGTCGTGTTATCGCTCGTCCGTTTATCGGTGACAAAGCTGGTAACTTCCAGCGTACCGGTAACCGTCACGACCTGGCTGTTGAGCCGCCAGCACCGACCGTGCTGCAGAAACTGGTTGATGAAAAACACGGCCAGGTGGTTTCTGTCGGTAAAATTGCAGACATCTACGCCAACTGCGGTATCACCAAAAAAGTGAAAGCGACTGGCTTGGACGCGCTGTTTGACGCCACCATCAAAGAGATGAAAGAAGCGGGTGATAACACCATCGTCTTCACCAACTTCGTTGACTTCGACTCTTCCTGGGGCCACCGTCGCGACGTCGCCGGTTATGCTGCGGGTCTGGAACTGTTCGACCGCCGTCTGCCGGAGCTGATGTCTCTGCTGCGCGATGACGACATCCTGATCCTCACCGCTGACCACGGTTGCGATCCGACCTGGACCGGTACTGACCACACGCGTGAACACATTCCGGTACTGGTATATGGCCCGAAAGTAAAACCGGGCTCACTGGGTCACCGTGAAACCTTCGCGGATATCGGCCAGACTCTGGCAAAATATTTTGGTACTTCTGATATGGAATATGGCAAAGCCATGTTCTGATGGATTTGGGCGGAGCGTTGACTCCGCCTTTGTTATGTCACAAAAAGGATAAAACAATGGCTACCCCACACATTAATGCAGAAATGGGCGATTTCGCTGACGTAGTTTTGATGCCAGGCGACCCGCTGCGTGCGAAGTATATTGCTGAAACTTTCCTTGAAGATGCCCGTGAAGTGAACAACGTTCGCGGTATGCTGGGCTTCACTGGTACTTACAAAGGCCGCAAAATTTCCGTAATGGGTCACGGTATGGGTATCCCGTCCTGCTCCATCTACACCAAAGAACTGATCACCGATTTCGGCGTGAAGAAAATTATCCGCGTTGGTTCCTGTGGCGCAGTTCTGCCGCACGTAAAACTGCGCGACGTCGTTATCGGTATGGGGGCCTGCACCGATTCCAAAGTTAACCGCATCCGTTTTAAAGACCATGACTTTGCCGCTATCGCTGACTTTGACATGGTGCGTAACGCAGTAGATGCAGCTAAAGCACTGGGCGTTGATGCTCGCGTGGGTAACCTGTTCTCCGCTGACCTGTTCTACTCTCCGGACGGCGAAATGTTCGACGTGATGGAAAAATACGGCATCCTCGGCGTGGAAATGGAAGCGGCTGGTATCTACGGCGTGGCTGCAGAGTTTGGCGCGAAAGCCCTGACCATCTGCACCGTGTCTGACCACATCCGCACTCACGAGCAGACCACTGCCGCTGAGCGTCAGACCACCTTCAACGACATGATCAAAATCGCACTGGAATCCGTTCTGCTGGGCGATAAAGAGTAATTGTGTTTCGCTGAAAGGCGATTGTCGTGTTAAGCCGGAGTGGGGGACTGCTCCGGCTTTTTAGTATCTATTCATCAATAGCAACTGATTTATAGATTTACTATTATTTTTCATATGGATAGAAAATAAAATACATTCAAGTATCTATTCACGAATCTATTCATTTATGTTCAGCCGTCATCCAGGAAGGGCATATCAGCAACTCTGGTGGACAACCATAAATTTCTGCCATTTTGCTTTTGATGTTTGAGCTAAGCCGTTCCGTCTTTTCGATCTGTTTTAGAGAATTAATCGAGATACCTAACATTTTACTTACTTCAGCAAGCGATAATTTATGCCTGATACGCACGGCGGCTAGCCAGGAAATACGCTGGCTGAACATTAAATTGATAATCTCCCGTTCCTGGTTTTCCAGATCGATCATATTTCCTTCCTTGGATATTTTAATCAGCGAGTTACCTTACCGCCCCCGCTATCCACGTCGACAACTCCCGTAGCTCTTTTTCCTGGTCCGGGAAGTCAACCAACAGCGCTTCGCACTCTTGTTGCAGCATATCCGCGCGGTACAGGCAGCCTTGCAGTCGCCCGGCGAGGGCTTCCAGCGGCGCGGGGTTGAGGCTGTCGGTAAATACCTGGGCGCGGGTGATATGGCCTTTTTCAACGTCGAAATGCAGTTCCACGCCGCCCCAGCTAAAGCGTTCATCCAGCAGATGCGAGAATGCCGGAGCCTGACCGAAGTTCCACTCTCAGCTACTCTGACGGGCAAAGGTTTCGGCGAAGTTTGGCAAGTCTGGCGTTTTGTCCGGGGAGATGATTTCCGCTTCCACGTGCTCGCCATAATGGGCGAAAAAGGCCTCGGTTATGGCCTCGCAAACCTGCTCATGGGTGAGCCCCGGCAGCAGCTCGGTGAGGTTGGTCACGCGGGAACGCACTGAAGTAATGCCTTTCGCCGCCAGTTTCTTTTTATCCGGATTGAGATAGTTTGCCAGGCGGCTGAGGTCGGCATTGAGTAGCAAGGTGCCGTGGTGGAAGCCGCGATCTTTGGTTTCGCGATAGGCCGAGCCTGAGACTTTGCGGTCGCCTTCGACGGTTTTCACCACCAGATCGTTACGTCCGGACGCTTCGGCGCTGACGCCGAGCGCGTTCAGCGCATTGAGCACAATCGACGTGGAGATAGTTTTATCGTACTCCGGCTTGCCAGCCATAAAGGTAAAGCAGGTATTGCCGAGATCGTGGAACACCGCGCCGCCACCGCTACTGCGCCGCGCCAGGCGGACGTTATCTTCTTCCATCCGCCGGGTATTACACTCTTTCCACGGGTTCTGCGCGCGACCAATTACTACCGTGTCGGCATTGCGCCAGAGAAACAGAACGCGCTGCGTGGCGGGCATTTGGCGAAAAATACACTCTTCCACCGCCAGGTTAAACCACGGGTCGTAAGAGTCAGAGATGAGCAGGCGTAATGTGGACATAACGATTTCCTTTCTTGTAGTAATGGGTCACTCTTTTTTCTCGCTTTCTTCCTCTTCCGGCACCGGTTTGCTGGCGGTTAACAGGAAGGGCGATTGCTGCCAGCGGGTGCGTTTACCCTGTAGCAGCGTGCGGGTCAGCACTACGCCGATTGCCAGTGAGAGCAGCAACATCAGGCGTAAAATGTTAGTGGTGTTATCCACCTGTTGGGCTTCGGTGGCGAGCGTATGGGTGTCGAGTGTCAGGCGCAGATAGCCGAGCGGTCCGTTTTTACCCGCAATTGGCTCGACAATCTGCTGGTTAAAATAGCCGCCTGCTTTTTTACCGTCGAGCGCCAGCCGATCGCGCACTTCGACGCTTTCGCCAGAACGTGCGATAAGATCGCCTTGTTCGTCATACACACCCGCGTCGAGGATACGGCTTTCATCCGTTAACTGATCGAGGATCGCCTGAATGCGTTTTTCATCCGGTGAGTCGGTACGCATCAGCGGTGCAACGTTCAGCGTCACCTGACGCGCCAGGGTGCGGGCCAGTTCTTCCAGCTGTGGATTACGCTGTCGCTGGTGGTTTTGACTAAACCATGACGCTCCCTGCATCAGTGCCACTAACAAGGCAAGACAGAACAGGACAATCACTGCCCGATGTAGCCGGAATTTCAGTTTTGTGCGAGCCATCTTCCACCCTTTGAAAATTTGAGACTTAATGTTGCCAGAAGCAATGGATACAAGGTAGCCTCATGCGTTATTTTCCCTGCTTCGAACGATTTTACAGGAGCCTTAATGCCTAACATTACCTGGTGCGACCTGCCTGAAGATGTCTCTTTATGGCCGGGTCTGCCTCTTTCATTAAGTGGTGATGAAGTGATGCCACTGGATTACCACGCAGCTCGTAGCGGCTGGCTGCTGTATGGTCGTGGGCTGGATAAACAGCGTCTGACCCAATACCAGAGCAAACTGGGTGCGGCGATGGTGATTGTTGCCGCCTGGTGCGTGGAAGATTATCAGGTGATTCGTCTGGCAGGTTCACTCACCGCACGGGCTACACGCCTGGCCCACGAAGCGCAGCTGGATGTCGCCCCGCTGGGGAAAATCCCGCACCTGCGCACGCCGGGTTTGCTGGTGATGGACATGGATTCCACCGCCATCCAGATTGAATGTATTGATGAAATTGCCAAGCTGGCCGGAACGGGCGAGATGGTAGCGGAGGTAACCGAACGGGCGATGCGCGGCGAACTCGATTTTACCGCCAGCCTGCGCAGCCGCGTGGCGACGCTGAAAGGCGCTGACGCCAATATTCTGCAACAGGTGCGTGAAAATCTGCCGCTGATGCCAGGCTTAACGCAGCTGGTGCTCAAGCTGGAAACGCTGGGCTGGAAAGTGGCGATTGCCTCCGGCGGCTTTACTTTCTTTGCTGAATACCTGCGCGACAAGCTGCGCCTGACAGCCGTGGTAGCCAATGAACTGGAGATCATGGACGGTAAATTTACCGGCAATGTGATCGGCGACATCGTAGACGCACAGTACAAAGCGAAAACTCTGACTCGCCTCGCGCAGGAGTATGAAATCCCGCTGGCGCAGACCGTGGCGATTGGCGATGGAGCTAATGACCTGCCGATGATCAAAGCAGCAGGGCTGGGGATTGCCTACCATGCCAAGCCAAAAGTGAATGAAAAGGCGGAAGTCACCATCCGTCACGCTGACCTGATGGGGGTATTCTGCATCCTCTCTGGCAGCCTGAATCAGAAGTAATTGCCTGCCCGTCATCCTGCGGGCGGCACAGCATTAACGAGGTACACCGTGGCAAAAGCTCCAAAACGCGCCTTTGTTTGTAATGAATGCGGGGCCGATTATCCGCGCTGGCAGGGGCAGTGCAGTGCCTGTCATGCCTGGAACACCATCACCGAGGTGCGTCTTGCTGCGTCGCCAACGGTGGCGCGTAACGAGCGTCTCAGCGGCTATGCCGGTAGCGCCGGGGTGGCAAAAGTCCAGAAACTCTCCGATATCAGCCTTGAAGAGCTGCCGCGTTTTTCCACCGGATTTAAAGAGTTCGACCGCGTACTAGGCGGCGGCGTGGTGCCAGGAAGTGCCATTCTGATTGGCGGTAACCCTGGTGCGGGGAAATCCACGCTGTTGCTGCAAACGCTGTGCAAACTGGCCCAGCAGATGAAAACGCTGTATGTCACCGGCGAAGAGTCGCTGCAACAGGTGGCAATGCGCGCTCATCGCCTTGGCCTGCCGACTGACAATCTCAATATGTTGTCGGAAACCAGCATCGAGCAGATCTGCCTGATTGCCGAAGAAGAGCAACCGAAGCTGATGGTAATTGACTCGATCCAGGTGATGCATATGGCGGATGTACAATCATCGCCTGGTAGCGTGGCGCAGGTGCGTGAAACGGCGGCTTATCTGACGCGTTTCGCCAAAACGCGCGGTGTGGCGATTGTCATGGTTGGACACGTAACCAAAGATGGTTCGCTGGCTGGCCCGAAAGTGCTGGAACACTGTATCGACTGTTCGGTGCTTCTGGATGGCGATGCCGACTCTCGTTTTCGCACCTTACGCAGCCATAAAAACCGCTTCGGCGCGGTGAATGAGCTGGGCGTCTTCGCGATGACCGAACAGGGGCTGCGTGAAGTCAGCAACCCTTCGGCAATTTTCTTAAGTCGCGGAGATGAAGTGACCTCCGGCAGCTCCGTGATGGTGGTGTGGGAAGGAACGCGTCCGTTGCTGGTGGAGATTCAGGCGCTGGTCGATCACTCGATAATGGCGAATCCGCGCCGCGTGGCAGTGGGGCTGGAACAAAACCGTCTGGCAATCCTGCTGGCTGTCTTGCACCGTCACGGTGGTCTGCAAATGGCCGATCAGGATGTGTTTGTGAACGTGGTCGGCGGCGTGAAGGTAACCGAAACCAGCGCCGACTTAGCGTTACTGCTGGCGATGGTTTCCAGCCTGCGTGACAGACCGCTGCCACAGGATCTGGTGGTGTTTGGTGAAGTCGGGCTGGCAGGGGAGATCCGCCCGGTGCCCAGTGGCCAGGAGCGGATTTCTGAAGCGGCGAAACACGGTTTTCGCCGGGCGATTGTTCCGGCGGCTAACGTACCGAAAAAAGCGCCGGAAGGGATGCAGATTTTTGGCGTTAAAAAACTCTCCGACGCGCTTAGCGTGTTCGACGACTTATAATGAGAGATACGGAGGGAGATATGTCGTCATTTGATTACCTGAAAACTGCCATCAAGCAACAGGGCTGCACGCTACAGCAGGTAGCTGATGCCAGCGGTATGACCAAAGGGTATTTAAGCCAGTTACTGAATGCCAAAATTAAAAGCCCCAGCGCGCAAAAGCTGGAGGCATTGCACCGTTTTTTGGGGCTTGAATTTCCCCGGCAGAAGAAAACCATTGGTGTCGTATTCGGTAAGTTCTACCCGCTGCATACCGGACATATCTACCTTATCCAGCGCGCCTGTAGCCAGGTTGACGAGCTGCATATCATTATGGGTTTTGACGATACCCGCGACCGCGCGTTGTTTGAAGACAGCGCCATGTCGCAGCAGCCCACGGTGCCGGATCGTCTGCGCTGGCTATTGCAAACCTTTAAATATCAGAAAAATATCCGTATTCATGCTTTCAACGAAGAGGGCATGGAGCCGTATCCGCATGGCTGGGATGTGTGGAGCAACGGCATCAAAAAGTTTATGGCTGAAAAGGGGATCCAGCCGGACCTGATCTACACCTCGGAAGAAGCCGATGCGCCACAGTATATGGAACATCTGGGGATCGAGACGGTGCTGGTCGATCCGAAACGTACCTTTATGAGTATCAGCGGTGCGCAGATCCGCGAAAACCCGTTCCGCTACTGGGAATATATTCCTACCGAAGTGAAGCCGTTTTTTGTGCGTACCGTGGCGATCCTTGGCGGCGAGTCGAGCGGTAAATCCACCCTGGTAAACAAACTTGCCAATATCTTCAACACCACCAGTGCGTGGGAATATGGCCGCGATTATGTCTTTTCACACCTCGGCGGTGATGAGATCGCATTGCAGTATTCCGACTACGATAAAATCGCGTTGGGCCACGCACAATACATTGATTTTGCAGTGAAATACGCCAATAAAGTGGCGTTTATTGACACCGATTTTGTCACTACCCAGGCGTTCTGCAAAAAGTACGAAGGGCGTGAGCATCCGTTCGTGCAGGCGCTGATTGATGAATACCGTTTCGATCTGGTGATCCTGCTGGAGAACAACACGCCGTGGGTGGCGGATGGTTTACGCAGCCTCGGCAGTTCGGTGGATCGCAAAGAGTTCCAGAACTTGCTGGTGGAGATGCTGGAAGAGAACAATATCGAATTCGTGCGGGTTGAAGAGGACGATTACGACAGCCGTTTCCTGCGCTGCGTGGAGCTGGTGCGGGAGATGATGGGGGAGCAAGGATAACCGTGACGAAACTGCTCAAAGGCGAGGTATAAAATGAGTTTTTTTGATGAGTTGAAAACCTCTCTGGAAGAGGCTGTCGAGATTAAACAAGGTTTGAAAAAACCTGCACGGGTGACCCGCCACGAAATTGAGGATGCTAAGGCTGTTGTAGACCGGAAAAGGTGTTCACGCCGCATCCGGCATTCGGTGCTCAATGCCTGATGCGACGCTTACCGCGTCTTATCAGGCCTACAGTTTTACAACGTATTGAAATTGCTGGTTTTGTAGGCCGGATAAGGCGTTCGCGCCGCATCCGGCATTTTACGCATTACTTCGCAATACGCTTGTACTTGATACGCTTCGGCTCCAGCGCGTCTGCGCCCAGCGTGCGTTTTTTGTACTCTTCGTACTCAGTAAAGTTACCTTCGAAGAACTCAACTTTACCTTCATCCTGGTAGTCCAGGATGTGCGTGGCGATACGGTCGAGGAACCAACGGTCGTGCGAGATAACCATCGCACAGCCCGGGAACTCCAGCAGGGCGTTTTCCAGCGCGCGCAGGGTTTCGATATCCAGGTCGTTGGTTGGTTCGTCGAGCAGCAGCATGTTGCCGCCAACCTGCAGCAGCTTCGCCAGATGCAGACGACCGCGCTCACCACCGGAAAGTTCGCCAACACGTTTACCCTGATCAACCCCTTTAAAGTTAAAGCGGCCAACGTAGGCGCGGCTTGGCATCTCGGTGTTGCCGATCTTCATAATATCCAGCCCGCCGGAAACTTCTTCCCAAACGGTTTTGCTGTTATCCATTGAGTCACGGAACTGATCAACCGATGCCAGTTTCACCGTTTCACCCAAAGTGATGGTGCCGCTGTCCGGCTGTTCCTGACCGGAGATCATACGGAACAGGGTCGATTTACCCGCGCCGTTCGGACCGATGATCCCGACGATCGCCCCTTTCGGGATCGAGAAGCTCAGGTCATCAATCAGCAGGCGATCGCCGTAGGATTTACGCAGGTTGCTGACTTCCAGCACTTTATCGCCCAGACGCGGTCCAGGTGGAATAAACAGTTCGTTGGTTTCGTTACGTTTCTGGTATTCGGTGCTGTTCAGCTCTTCAAAGCGTGCCAGACGTGCTTTACCTTTCGACTGGCGGCCTTTAGTTCCCTGACGTACCCACTCCAGCTCTTTCTCGATCGACTTACGACGCGCCGCTTCTTGTGAAGCTTCCTGCGCCAGACGCTGATCTTTCTGCTCCAGCCAGGAGGAGTAGTTACCTTCCCACGGAATACCTTCACCGCGGTCCAGTTCGAGGATCCAGCCTGCAACGTTATCGAGGAAGTAACGGTCGTGAGTAATCGCCACCACGGTGCCTTCGAAGTCGTGCAGGAAGCGTTCCAGCCACGCCACGGATTCGGCATCCAGGTGGTTGGTCGGTTCGTCGAGCAGCAGCATGTCTGGTTTTTCCAGCAGCAGGCGGCACAACGCCACGCGACGACGCTCACCACCGGAGAGGTTAGCGATTTTCGCGTCCCAATCTGGCAGACGCAGCGCATCCGCCGCACGCTCCAGCTGTACGTTCAGGTTATGACCGTCGTGAGCCTGAATGATCTCTTCCAGACGGCCTTGTTCAGCGGCCAGCTTGTCAAAATCGGCATCCGGATCGGCGTACAGCGCATACACTTCATCCAGGCGTTTCAGGGCGTTAACCACTTCTGAAACCGCTTCTTCAATGGACTCACGCACGGTGTGTTCCGGGTTCAGCTGCGGTTCCTGCGGCAGATAACCAATCTTGATGTCTGGCTGCGGACGCGCTTCACCTTCGATGTCTTTATCAATGCCCGCCATAATGCGCAGCAGGGTGGACTTACCCGCGCCGTTCAGACCCAGGACACCAATTTTTGCCCCAGGGAAGAAACTCAGAGAGATGTTTTTCAAAATATGACGTTTCGGCGGAACAACTTTGCCGACACGATGCATGGTATAAACGAATTGAGCCACGTTGGACTTCGCCTCTATGTTTATCGTGATGATGAGTTTTCAAAGGCGAAGTGTAGCCTGTTTCCCCGCCTAATCCCAGTTGGTCGATCACCTTCGCAGTAAAAGTAAAAAAGTGTCCGTAACGTGGCGTAAACGGCAATGACTGGTTAGCATAAATCTATTACGCGGTATGACGCTGCATTGATGTATTTACACTTAGAGGATGCGCTTGTGGAAAAAGCCAAACAAGTTACCTGGCGGCTGTTGGCTGCCGGTGTCTGTCTGCTGACGGTCAGCAGCGTGGCGCGAGCCGACTCACTGGATGAGCAGCGTAGCCGTTACGCGCAAATCAAGCAGGCCTGGGATAATCGACAGATGGATGTGGTCGAACAAATGATGCCTGGACTGAAGGATTATCCGCTTTATCCCTACCTGGAATACCGCCAGATCACCGATGACCTGATGAATCAACCGGCGGTGACGGTCACTAACTTTGTTCGCGCTAACCCCACGCTTCCTCCCGCTCGCACGCTGCAATCTCGTTTCGTCAATGAACTGGCGCGGCGTGAAGACTGGCGTGGCTTGTTAGCCTTTAGCCCGGAAAAGCCCGGAACTACCGAAGCGCAATGTAATTACTACTATGCGAAATGGAACACCGGGCAGAGTGAAGAAGCCTGGCAAGGGGCGAAAGAGCTGTGGCTAACCGGCAAGAGCCAGCCTAACGCCTGTGACAAGTTATTTAGCGTCTGGCGTGCGTCAGGTAAACAAGATCCGCTGGCGTATTTAGAGCGTATCCGTCTGGCGATGAAAGCGGGTAACACAGGCCTGGTAACAGTGCTGGCAGGGCAGATGCCTGCCGATTACCAGACTATCGCCTCGGCAATCATTTCACTGGCGAACAACCCTAATACGGTACTGACCTTCGCGCGTACAACCGGCGCGACCGATTTTACCCGTCAAATGGCGGCGGTGGCGTTTGCCAGTGTGGCGCGGCAGGATGCCGAAAATGCACGGCTGATGATCCCGTCGCTTGCCCAGGCGCAGCAGCTTAATGAAGATGAGATTCAGGAGCTGCGCGATATCGTCGCCTGGCGTTTGATGGGCAATGATGTCACCGATGAGCAGGCGAAATGGCGCGATGACGCCATTATGCGCTCGCAATCCACGTCGTTGATTGAACGCCGTGTGCGAATGGCGCTTGGCACCGGCGATCGTCGCGGCCTGAATACCTGGCTGGCGCGTCTGCCGATGGAAGCAAAAGAGAAAGATGAATGGCGTTACTGGCAGGCGGATTTATTGCTGGAACGCGGACGTGAAGCTGAAGCGAAAGAGATTTTGCATCAACTCATGCAACAGCGTGGTTTCTACCCGATGGTTGCAGCACAACGCATCGGTGAAGAGTATGAGCTGAAGATTGATAAAGCGCCGCAGAATGTTGACAGCACCCTGACTCAGGGGCCGGAGATGGCGCGCGTGCGCGAGTTGATGTACTGGAATCTCGATAATACCGCGCGTAGCGAGTGGGCCAATCTGGTGAAGAGCAAGTCAAAAACAGAGCAGGCTCAACTGGCTCGGTATGCTTTCAATAACCAATGGTGGGATCTTAGCGTTCAGGCAACGATCGCCGGGAAGCTTTGGGATCATCTGGAAGAGCGATTCCCGCTGGCTTACAACGATCTTTTCAAACGTTACACCAGTGGGAAAGAGATCCCGCAAAGCTATGCGATGGCGATTGCCCGTCAGGAGAGCGCCTGGAATCCGAAAGTGAAATCACCGGTAGGGGCCAGCGGCCTGATGCAGATTATGCCTGGTACAGCGACCCATACGGTGAAGATGTTCTCTATTCCTGGTTATAGCAGCCCTGGGCAATTGCTGGATCCGGAAACGAACATCAACATTGGCACCAGTTACCTGCAATATGTTTATCAGCAGTTTGGCAATAACCGTATTTTCTCCTCAGCAGCTTATAACGCCGGACCTGGACGGGTGCGAACCTGGCTTGGCAACAGCGCCGGGCGTATCGACGCTGTGGCATTTGTCGAGAGTATTCCGTTCTCCGAGACGCGCGGTTATGTGAAGAACGTGCTGGCTTATGATGCTTACTACCGCTATTTCATGGGGGATAAACCGACGTTGATGAGCGCCACGGAATGGGGACGTCGTTACTGATCCGCACGTTTATGATATGCTATCGTACTCTTTAGCGAGTACAACCGGGGGAGTCATTTTGCTTCCCCCGCTAACAATGGCGACATATTATGGCCCAACAATCACCCTATTCAGCAGCGATGGCAGAACAGCGTCACCAGGAGTGGTTACGTTTTGTCGACCTGCTTAAGAATGCCTACCAAAACGATCTCCATTTACCGTTGTTAAACCTGATGCTGACGCCAGATGAGCGCGAAGCGTTGGGGACTCGCGTGCGTATTGTCGAAGAGCTGTTGCGTGGCGAAATGAGTCAGCGTGAGTTAAAAAATGAACTCGGCGCGGGCATCGCGACGATTACGCGTGGATCTAACAGCCTGAAAGCCGCGCCCGTGGAGCTGCGTCAGTGGCTGGAAGAGGTGTTGCTGAAAAGCGATTGATTTTGTAGGCCTGATAAGACGCGGCAGCGTCGCATCAGGCATCGTGCACCGAATGTCGGATGCGGCGTGAACGCCTTATCCGTCCTACAATGCCTGATACACGGCATTGTGAAACGGACTCAGCGCCAGGATCACCGCCTGGTGATAGACGCTGGCGCGAGTGAGTTTCCCGGCGGTAAACACGCCGATCGCCCCTTCCTTACGGCCAATCTCATCAATACCGGTATAACGCGACATCACGGGACCAAGCGCCTCGCCTTCACGAACTTTTTCCAGAATCACCGCAGGTAACGGCAAAGTTGCCGAACGCGCCTCGCCGCGCTGGCTGGCGTTTTCAATCACCACCCAACTGAAAGTGCTGTCGCCATCAATGCCAGCTTCAATCGCCACCCAAAAATCAGCCTCTGGAAGTAAACGGCGGGCATTTGCTACCCGATTTCGTGCGCCAGCGCGCGTTTCCTCACTGCCAAAGGGTTGTTCCGGTACACCGCTCTCGACGGCAACGGATGCAATATGGCAGGATCCTTCGCCGAAGATCTCGTGAAATGCCTGCAGAATGGCCTGAATTTTAGCGGGATTGGTGGTCGCACAGACAACTTGGTGCATAATCAGCATTACTCAGAAAATTAACGTTACAGCAGTATACGGAAAAAAAGCATGTTACAGGTATACCTAGTCCGCCACGGTGAAACGCAGTGGAACGCCGAGCGACGTATTCAGGGCCAGTCTGACAGCCCGCTGACCGCCAAAGGTGAGCAACAGGCGATGCAGGTGGCAACCCGTGCCAAAGAGCTTGGCATTACGCATATTATCAGTAGCGATTTAGGACGCACCCGGCGTACGGCGGAAATCATCGCCCAGGCCTGCGGCTGTGACATCATCTTTGATTCTCGCCTGCGTGAATTAAACATGGGTGTGCTGGAAAAAAGACATATCGATTCTCTGACCGAAGAAGAAGAGAACTGGCGTCGGCAGCTGGTCAATGGCACCGTTGACGGGCGTATTCCTGAAGGCGAGTCAATGCAGGAGCTCAGCGATCGCGTCAATGCGGCACTGGAATCTTGCCGGGACTTACCGCAGGGAAGCCGACCGCTGCTGGTGAGCCATGGTATTGCACTGGGATGTCTGGTGAGTACGATTCTCGGATTACCAGCATGGGCAGAGCGCCGCTTACGTCTGCGTAACTGTTCTATTTCGCGCGTGGATTATCAGGAAAGCCTGTGGCTGGCGTCTGGCTGGGTCGTTGAAACCGCAGGGGACATCTCGCATCTGGACGCCCCTGCATTAGATGAGCTGCAGCGTTAACGGCGGATAGGAATCAGCAGTTCACAGCGCAGATTAATTGGGCGATCTCCCGCTTTGGCGTCTTCTGCCGGGTAGTATCGCTCAATATCCTGACCTTTACGGCGCGTCAGATTGAGCATTGGCATGCACGTTCCGTATACCGTCAGGATAAACTCCTGCACGCCGGTTCCCAGACCTTCATAGGTAAACATCACATATTCGCCGCCCTGCAGCATCACCGGATGCCCCGTCAGTACATAGCCATCTGCCTGATCCTGGGCTAACGCGGTGGTATAGAATACCTCTTGTTCGTCGTCTTTATCCTGACTCGGACGCGTTTCATTCAGGCCGTAGAGCACCGGCGGAATGGTCGGCGCGTTGCCGAGAAAATCGTGCCAGAACTGATAACGCATTTCATGGCGGAAATCAGAGATTTGCTCCAGCGAACAGGAGTAGCTCTGGGTAACACCAATCAGCGGCGTATCTTCCAGGGTGACAAATTTGTGCTCTGGCATTGTGAATTTACCCAGACGTAGCGGCGGGCGAATACCAAAGGCGCTCCATTCAGGAGAACGGCGGTAAAGTGCAGGAGTCTGGGCAAACTGCTTCTTGAATGCGCGGGTAAATGTCTGTTGAGAGTCGAAGCGGTATTGCAGCGCGATGTCCAGAATCGGACGCGCAGTCAGGCGTAGTGCGACCGCCGATTTCGACAAACGACGAGCACGAATATACGCGCCAATAGCATGGCCAGTGACATCTTTAAACATTCTCTGTAAGTGCCACTTGGAATAACCTGCTTTCGCCGCTACATTGTCGAGCGACAGGGGCTGATCCAGATGACCTTCCAGCCAGATTAAAAGGTCGCGAATAATGCCGGCCTGATCCATAAAATATCCTCATCCTTTCAACAACGAGCACCTGACATCAGGTAATTGGATAATAGCATTTTTTGCTGTTTTAGCATTCAGTGTTTTTTTCTTAGTAGAGTATGTTTTAGGGCCTGACGGAAATAAAAGAATTGAGATTTTGTTCTTAATCAATATGTTATTTACCGTGACGAACTAATTGCTCGTGTAATAGATAAAAATGGTAACAATATGAAATACAAGCATTTGATCCTGTCTTTAAGCCTGATAATGCTGGGGCCATTGGCTCATGCAGAAGAGATTGGTTCGGTCGACACCGTATTTAAAATGATCGGCCCGGATCACAAAATTGTTGTGGAAGCCTTTGACGATCCCGATGTGAAAAATGTCACCTGTTATGTGAGCCGGGCGAAAACCGGTGGTATTAAAGGGGGATTGGGCCTGGCAGAAGATACCTCCGATGCGGCCATTTCTTGTCAGCAAGTCGGGCCGATTGAACTGTCGGATCGTATTAAAAACGGCAAAGCTCAGGGCGAGGTAGTATTCAAAAAACGCACGTCCCTGGTCTTTAAGTCGTTACAGGTCGTGCGCTTTTATGACGCCAAACGCAACGCGCTCGCTTATCTGGCTTACTCCGACAAAGTTGTAGAAGGTTCGCCGAAAAACGCGATTAGCGCGGTTCCTGTCATGCCGTGGCGGCAATAACAGAGGCGATTTATGCAACGGGAAACGGTCTGGTTAGTGGAAGATGAGCAAGGGATAGCCGACACGCTGGTCTACATGTTGCAGCAGGAAGGTTTTGCCGTCGAGGTCTTTGAGCGAGGTTTGCCGGTGCTGGATAAAGCTCGCCAGCAGGTTCCCGACGTCATGATTCTCGACGTTGGTTTGCCTGATATCAGTGGCTTTGAATTGTGCCGCCAGTTACTGGCGCTCCATCCGGCGTTACCTGTACTGTTCCTGACGGCCCGAAGTGAAGAGGTCGATCGCCTGCTTGGGCTGGAAATTGGCGCTGACGACTATGTGGCTAAACCGTTTTCACCCCGCGAAGTGTGCGCCAGGGTGCGCACCTTACTGCGTCGGGTGAAGAAGTTCTCGACGCCGTCTCCCGTCATCCGTATTGGTCATTTTGAATTGAATGAACCCGCGGCGCAGATCAGCTGGTTTGACACGCCATTAACGCTGACGCGGTATGAGTTTTTATTGCTGAAGACGTTACTCAAGTCGCTAGGCCGCGTCTGGTCCCGCCAGCAACTAATGGATAGCGTGTGGGAAGATGCGCAGGACACCTACGATCGCACCGTCGATATCCACATTAAAACGCTGCGTGCCAAGCTGCGCGCCATCAACCCCGATCTTTCACCGATTAATACTCATCGCGGCATGGGATATAGCCTGAGGGGCTTGTAATGCGTATCGGCATGCGGTTGCTGCTGGGCTATTTTTTACTGGTGGCGGTGGCGGCCTGGTTCGTACTGGCTATTTTTGTCAAAGAAGTTAAACCGGGCGTGCGAAGAGCAACGGAGGGGACGTTGATCGACACGGCAACGTTACTTGCGGAGCTGGCGCGTCCCGATTTGCTCTCTGGGGACCCAACGCATGGGCAACTGGCGCAGGCGTTTAATCAGCTACAACATCGCCCGTTTCGCGCCAATATTGGTGGCATTAACAAAGTGCGCAATGAATATCATGTCTATATGACCGATGCGCATGGCAAAGTATTGTTCGATTCGGCAAATAAAGCCGTTGGACAGGATTATTCGCGCTGGAATGACGTCTGGCTAACGTTGCGTGGTCAGTATGGTGCGCGCAGCACGTTGCAAAATCCTGCCGATCCCGAAAGTTCGGTGATGTATGTTGCCGCGCCGATTATGGGCGGCTCGCGGCTTATTGGCGTTTTGAGCGTAGGCAAACCGAACGCGGCGATGGCTCCGGTCATTAAACGCAGCGAGCGGCGAATTTTATGGGCCAGCGCCATTTTGTTGGGGATTGCACTGGTGATTGGCGCAGGCATGGTTTGGTGGATCAACCGCTCCATTGCCCGGCTCACTCGCTATGCTGATTCCGTCACTGACAATAAGCCCGTTCCTCTTCCCGATCTCGGTAGTAGCGAGCTGCGTAAACTCGCGCAGGCGCTGGAAAGTATGCGCGTGAAGCTGGAAGGGAAAAACTATATTGAGCAGTATGTTTATGCGTTAACCCATGAGCTAAAAAGCCCACTGGCGGCGATTCGTGGCGTGGCGGAAATTTTACGCGAAGGTCCGCCGCCTGAAGTAGTGGCTCGTTTTACTGACAACATTCTGACACAAAATGCGCGAATGCAGGCGCTGGTGGAAACGTTACTACGCCAGGCAAGACTGGAGAATCGTCAGGAAGTCGTTCTGACTGCTGTTGATGTGGCGGCATTATTTCGCCGCGTCAGCGAAGCGCGCACCGTGCAGTTGGCAGAAAAAAACATCACTTTGCATGTTATGCCCACCGAGGTTAATGTTGCTGCTGAACCGGCGTTACTGGATCAGGCGCTGGGGAATTTACTGGATAACACCATCGATTTTACTCCCGAGAGCGGTTGCATAACGCTAAGCGCCGAAGTGGATCAGGAACACGTCACGCTTAAGGTGCTGGATACCGGTAGTGGTATTCCTGACTACGCGCTGTCACGTATTTTTGAACGCTTTTACTCTTTGCCGCGTGCAAATGGGCAAAAAAGCAGCGGTCTGGGGTTGGCGTTCGTCAGTGAGGTCGCCCGTTTGTTTAACGGCGAAGTCACGCTGCGCAACGTGCAGGAAGGTGGCGTGCTGGCCTCGCTACGACTTCACCGTAACTTCACATAGCTTCAAATTCTTCCCACATAGCCTTCGTATCCTGCTGCCATTGCAAAGGAGAAGACTATGTTGAAATCCCCCCTGTTCTGGAAAATGACCACCTTGTTTGGTGCAGTATTGCTGTTGTTGATTCCGATAATGCTGATTCGGCAAGTGATTGTCGAACGTGCCGATTACCGTAGCGATGTGGAAGATGCGATTCGCCAAAGTACCAGCGGGCCGCAAAAACTCGTTGGGCCGCTTATCGCTATTCCTGTGACCGAGCTTTATACGGTGCAGGAAGAGGATAAAACCGTGGAGCGGAAACGAAGTTTTATCCATTTTTGGTTACCTGAGTCATTGATGGTTGATGGCAATCAGAACGTGGAAGAACGCAAGATAGGGATTTATACCGGTCAGGTCTGGCACAGTGATTTAACGCTAAAAGCCGATTTCGATGTTTCGCGTCTTAGCGAGCTCAACGCGCCAAATATCATCTTAGGCAAGCCCTTTATTGTGATTAGCGTCGGGGATGCGCGTGGTATTGGTGTGGTGAAAGCGCCTGAAGTTAACGGAACGGCACTGACCATTGAACCCGGTACCGGGTTAGAGCAAGGCGGGCAGGGCGTGCATATCCCTTTACCCGAAGGGGACTGGCGGAAGCAGAACCTGCAGCTGAATATGGCACTGAATTTAAGCGGTACCGGCGATCTTTCTGTGGTGCCTGCCGGGCGTAATAGCGAAATGACCTTAACCAGCAACTGGCCGCATCCCAGTTTTTTAGGTGATTTTCTACCAGCCAAACGGGAAGCTAGCGAGTCAGGTTTTCAGGCGCAATGGCAAAGCAGCTGGTTTGCTAATAATCTCGGTGAGCGTTTTGCTTCAGGCAATGATACCGGCTGGGAAAACTTCCCCGCGTTTAGCGTCGCAGTGACGACGCCAGCCGATCAATACCAATTAACGGACCGGGCGACTAAGTACGCCATTCTGCTGATTGCACTGACTTTTATGGCGTTCTTTGTTTTTGAAACGCTCACCGCGCAACGTTTACACCCAATGCAATATTTGCTGGTGGGGCTTTCATTGGTGATGTTTTATTTGCTCTTGCTGGCGCTTTCTGAACATATCGGTTTTACCGTGGCATGGATAATCGCCAGTCTGATTGGGGCGTTAATGAACGGTATTTATTTGCAGGCGGTATTGAAAGGCTGGCGCAATAGCATGTTGTTTACCCTCGCGCTGTTGTTGCTGGATGGAGTGATGTGGGGACTGCTCAACTCTGCCGATAGCGCGCTGTTGTTGGGAACCAGTGTGCTGGTGGTGGCGCTGGCCGGCATGATGTTTGTGACTCGTAATATCGACTGGTATGCGTTTTCACTGCCGAAAATGAAAGCCAGTAAAGAAGTTACAACGGACGATGAATTACGTATCTGGAAATAAGGTTGAAAAATAAAAACGGCGCTAAAAAGCGCCGTTTTTTTGACGGTGGTAAAGCCGATTAATCTTCCAGATCACCGCAGAAGCGATAACCTTCACCGTGAATGGTGGCGATGATTTCCGGCGTATCCGGCGTAGATTCGAAATGTTTACGAATACGGCGGATCGTCACGTCTACAGTACGGTCGTGCGGTTTCAGCTCACGGCCGGTCATTTTCTTCAGCAGTTCAGCACGAGACTGAATTTTGCCTGGGTTTTCACAGAAGTGAAGCATGGCGCGGAACTCGCTGCGCGGCAGCTTGTACTGCTCGCCATCAGGGCCGATCAACGAACGGCTGTTGATGTCCAGTTCCCAACCATTGAACTTGTAGCTTTCAACGCTACGACGTTCTTCGCTGACAGTACCCAGATTCATGGTACGGGACAGCAGGTTGCGTGCACGAATCGTCAGTTCACGCGGGTTGAACGGTTTGGTGATGTAGTCATCTGCACCGATTTCGAGGCCGAGAATTTTATCGACTTCGTTGTCACGGCCAGTCAGGAACATCAACGCAACATTCGCCTGCTCGCGCAGTTCACGCGCTAACAGAAGACCGTTCTTACCCGGCAGATTGATATCCATGATCACCAGGTTGATGTCATATTCAGAGAGGATCTGATGCATTTCCGCGCCATCTGTCGCTTCGAAAACATCATAGCCTTCCGCTTCGAAAATACTTTTCAACGTGTTGCGTGTTACCAACTCGTCTTCAACGATAAGAATGTGCGGGGTCTGCATGTTTGCTACCTAAATTGCCAACTAAATCGAAACAGGAAGTACAAAAGTCCCTGACCTGCCTGATGCATGCTGCAAATTAACATGATCGGCGTAACATGACTAAAGTACGTAATTGCGTTCTTGATGCACTTTCCATCAACGTCAACAACATCATTAGCTTGGTCGTGGGTACTTTCCCTCAGGACCCGACAGTGTCAAAAACGGCTGTCATCCTAACCATTTTAACAGCAACATAACAGGCTAAGAGGGGCCGGACACCCAATAAAACTACGCTTCGTTGACATATATCAAGTTCAATTGTAGCACGTTAACAGTTTGATGAAATCATCGTATCTAAATGCTAGCTTTCGTCACATTATTTTAATAATCCAACTAGTTGCATCATACAACTAATAAACGTGGTGAATCCAATTGTCGAGATTTATTTTTTATAAAATTATCCTAAGTAAACAGAAGGATATGTAGCATTTTTTAACAATTAAACCGTTAGTGCAGTCAGAAAATAGTTTAGCCTTTTTTAAGCTAAGTAAAGGGCTTTTTCTGCGGCTTACGTTAAGAATTTGTAAATTCGCACCGCGTAATAAGTTGACAGTGATCACCCTGTTCGCGGTTATTTGGTCAAGAAGAGTGGCAATATGCGTATAACGATTATCCTGGTCGCACCCGCCAGAGCAGAAAATATTGGGGCAGCGGCGCGGGCAATGAAAACGATGGGTTTTAGCGAACTGCGGATTGTCGATAGTCAGGCACACCTGGAGCCAGCCACCCGCTGGGTCGCACATGGATCTAGTGATATTATTGATAATATTAAAGTTTTCCCGACACTGGCTGAATCGTTACACGATGTCGATTTCACTGTCGCCACCACTGCGCGTAGTCGGGCGAAATATCATTACTACGCCACGCCAGTAGAACTGGTGCCGCTGTTAGAGGAAAAATCTTCATGGATGAGCCATGCCGCGCTGGTGTTTGGTCGCGAAGATTCCGGGCTGACTAACGAAGAGTTAGCGTTGGCTGACGTGCTTACTGGTGTGCCGATGGTGGCGGATTATCCTTCGCTCAATCTGGGGCAGGCGGTGATGGTCTATTGCTATCAATTAGCAACATTAATACAACAACCGGCGAAAAGTGACACAACGGCAGACCAACATCAACTGCAAGCTTTACGCGAACGAGTCATGGCATTGCTGACGACTCTGGCAGTGGCAGATGACATAAAACTGGTCGACTGGTTACAGCAACGCCTGGGGCTTTTAGAGCAACGAGACACGGCAATGTTGCACCGTTTGCTGCATGATATTGAAAAAAATATCACCAAATAAAAAACGCCTTAGTAAGTATTTTTCAGCTTTTCATTCTGACTGCAACGGGCAATATGTCTCTGTGTGGATTAAAAAAAGAGTGTCTGATAGCAGCTTCTGAACTGGTTACCTGCCGTGAGTAAATTAAAATTTTATTGACTTAGGTCACTAAATACTTTAACCAATATAGGCATAGCGCACAGACAGATAAAAATTACAGAGTACACAACATCCATGAAACGCATTAGCACCACCATTACCACCACCATCACCATTACCACAGGTAACGGTGCGGGCTGACGCGTACAGGAAACACAGAAAAAAGCCCGCACCTGACAGTGCGGGCTTTTTTTTCGACCAAAGGTAACGAGGTAACAACCATGCGAGTGTTGAAGTTCGGCGGTACATCAGTGGCAAATGCAGAACGTTTTCTGCGTGTTGCCGATATTCTGGAAAGCAATGCCAGGCAGGGGCAGGTGGCCACCGTCCTCTCTGCCCCCGCCAAAATCACCAACCACCTGGTGGCGATGATTGAAAAAACCATTAGCGGCCAGGATGCTTTACCCAATATCAGCGATGCCGAACGTATTTTTGCCGAACTTTTGACGGGACTCGCCGCCGCCCAGCCGGGGTTCCCGCTGGCGCAATTGAAAACTTTCGTCGATCAGGAATTTGCCCAAATAAAACATGTCCTGCATGGCATTAGTTTGTTGGGGCAGTGCCCGGATAGCATCAACGCTGCGCTGATTTGCCGTGGCGAGAAAATGTCGATCGCCATTATGGCCGGCGTGTTAGAAGCGCGTGGTCACAACGTTACCGTTATCGATCCGGTCGAAAAACTGCTGGCAGTGGGGCATTACCTCGAATCTACCGTCGATATTGCTGAGTCCACCCGCCGTATTGCGGCAAGCCGCATTCCGGCTGATCACATGGTGTTGATGGCAGGTTTCACCGCCGGTAATGAAAAAGGCGAACTGGTGGTGCTTGGACGTAACGGTTCCGACTACTCCGCGGCGGTGCTGGCTGCCTGTTTACGCGCCGATTGTTGCGAGATTTGGACGGACGTTGACGGGGTCTATACCTGCGACCCGCGTCAGGTGCCCGATGCGAGGTTGTTGAAGTCGATGTCCTACCAGGAAGCGATGGAGCTTTCCTACTTCGGCGCTAAAGTTCTTCACCCCCGCACCATTACCCCCATCGCCCAGTTCCAGATCCCTTGCCTGATTAAAAATACCGGAAATCCTCAAGCACCAGGTACGCTCATTGGTGCCAGCCGTGATGAAGACGAATTACCGGTCAAGGGCATTTCCAATCTGAATAACATGGCAATGTTCAGCGTTTCCGGCCCGGGGATGAAAGGGATGGTTGGCATGGCGGCGCGCGTCTTTGCTGCAATGTCACGCGCCCGTATTTCCGTGGTGCTGATTACGCAATCATCTTCCGAATACAGTATCAGTTTCTGCGTTCCACAAAGCGACTGTGTGCGAGCTGAACGGGCAATGCAGGAAGAGTTCTACCTGGAACTGAAAGAAGGCTTACTGGAGCCGCTGGCGGTGACGGAACGGCTGGCCATTATCTCGGTGGTAGGTGATGGTATGCGCACCTTGCGTGGGATCTCGGCGAAATTCTTTGCCGCGCTGGCCCGCGCCAATATCAACATTGTCGCCATTGCTCAGGGATCTTCTGAACGCTCAATCTCTGTCGTGGTAAATAACGATGATGCGACCACTGGCGTGCGCGTTACTCATCAGATGCTGTTCAATACCGATCAGGTTATCGAAGTGTTTGTGATTGGCGTCGGTGGCGTTGGCGGTGCGCTGCTGGAGCAACTGAAGCGTCAGCAAAGCTGGCTGAAGAATAAACATATCGACTTACGTGTCTGCGGCGTTGCCAACTCGAAGGCTCTGCTCACTAGTGTGCATGGCCTTAATCTGGAAAACTGGCAGGAAGAACTTGCACAAGCCAAAGAGCCGTTTAATCTCGGGCGCTTAATTCGCCTCGTGAAAGAATATCATCTGCTGAACCCGGTCATTGTTGACTGCACCTCCAGCCAGGCAGTGGCGGATCAATATGCCGACTTCCTGCGCGAAGGTTTCCACGTTGTCACGCCGAACAAAAAGGCCAACACCTCGTCGATGGATTACTATCATCAGTTGCGTTATGCGGCGGAAAAATCGCGGCGTAAATTCCTCTATGACACCAACGTTGGGGCTGGATTACCGGTTATTGAGAACCTGCAAAATCTGCTCAATGCAGGTGATGAATTGGTGAAGTTCTCCGGCATTCTTTCAGGTTCGCTTTCTTATATCTTCGGCAAGTTAGACGAAGGCATGAGTTTCTCCGAGGCGACCACGCTGGCGCGGGAAATGGGTTATACCGAACCGGACCCGCGAGATGATCTTTCTGGTATGGATGTGGCGCGTAAACTATTGATTCTCGCTCGTGAAACGGGACGTGAACTGGAGCTGGCGGATATTGAAATTGAACCTGTGCTGCCCGCAGAGTTTAACGCCGAGGGTGATGTTGCCGCTTTTATGGCGAATCTGTCACAGCTCGACGATCTCTTTGCCGCGCGCGTGGCGAAGGCCCGTGATGAAGGAAAAGTTTTGCGCTATGTTGGCAATATTGATGAAGATGGTGTCTGCCGCGTGAAGATTGCCGAAGTGGATGGGAATGATCCGCTGTTCAAAGTGAAAAATGGCGAAAACGCCCTGGCCTTTTATAGCCACTATTATCAGCCGCTGCCGTTGGTGCTGCGCGGATATGGTGCGGGCAATGACGTTACCGCTGCCGGTGTCTTTGCCGATCTGCTACGTACCCTCTCATGGAAGTTAGGAGTCTGACATGGTTAAAGTTTATGCCCCGGCTTCCAGTGCCAATATGAGCGTCGGGTTTGATGTGCTCGGGGCGGCGGTGGCACCCGTTGATGGTGCATTGCTCGGAGATGTAGTCACGGTTGAGGCGGCAGAGACATTCAGTCTCAACAACCTCGGACGCTTTGCCGATAAGCTGCCGTCAGAACCACGGGAAAATATCGTTTATCAGTGCTGGGAGCGTTTTTGCCAGGAGCTTGGCAAGCAAATTCCAGTGGCGATGACTCTGGAAAAGAATATGCCGATCGGTTCGGGCTTAGGCTCCAGCGCCTGTTCGGTGGTCGCGGCGCTGATGGCGATGAATGAACACTGCGGCAAGCCGCTTAATGACACTCGTTTGCTGGCTTTGATGGGCGAGCTGGAAGGACGTATCTCCGGCAGCATTCATTACGACAACGTGGCACCGTGTTTTCTTGGTGGTATGCAGTTGATGATCGAAGAAAACGACATCATCAGCCAGCAAGTGCCAGGGTTTGATGAGTGGCTGTGGGTGCTGGCGTATCCGGGAATTAAAGTCTCGACGGCAGAAGCCCGGGCTATTTTACCGGCGCAGTATCGCCGCCAGGATTGCATTGCGCACGGGCGACATCTGGCTGGCTTCATTCACGCCTGCTATTCCCGTCAGCCTGAGCTTGCCGCGAAGCTGATGAAAGATGTTATCGCTGAACCCTACCGTGAACGGTTACTGCCTGGCTTCCGGCAGGCGCGGCAGGCGGTCGCGGAAATCGGCGCGGTAGCGAGCGGTATCTCCGGCTCCGGCCCGACCTTGTTCGCTCTATGTGACAAGCCGGATACCGCCCAGCGCGTTGCCGACTGGTTGGGTAAGAACTACCTGCAAAATCAGGAAGGTTTTGTTCATATTTGCCGGCTGGATACGGCGGGCGCACGAGTACTGGAAAACTAAATGAAACTCTACAATCTGAAAGATCACAACGAGCAGGTCAGCTTTGCGCAAGCCGTAACCCAGGGGTTGGGCAAAAATCAGGGGCTGTTTTTTCCGCACGACCTGCCGGAATTCAGCCTGACTGAAATTGATGAGATGCTGAAGCTGGATTTTGTCACCCGCAGTGCGAAGATCCTCTCGGCGTTTATTGGTGATGAAATCCCACAGGAAATCCTGGAAGAGCGCGTGCGCGCGGCGTTTGCCTTCCCGGCTCCGGTCGCCAATGTTGAAAGCGATGTCGGTTGTCTGGAATTGTTCCACGGGCCAACGCTGGCATTTAAAGATTTCGGCGGTCGCTTTATGGCACAAATGCTGACCCATATTGCGGATGATAAGCCAGTGACCATTCTGACCGCGACCTCCGGTGATACCGGAGCTGCAGTGGCTCATGCTTTCTACGGTTTGCCGAATGTGAAAGTGGTTATCCTCTATCCACGAGGCAAAATCAGTCCACTGCAAGAAAAACTGTTCTGTACGTTGGGCGGCAATATCGAAACGGTTGCCATCGACGGCGATTTCGATGCCTGTCAGGCGCTGGTGAAGCAGGCGTTTGATGATGAAGAACTGAAAGTGGCGCTGGGGTTAAACTCGGCTAACTCGATTAACATCAGCCGTTTGCTGGCGCAGATTTGCTACTACTTTGAAGCTGTTGCGCAGCTGCCGCAGGAGGCGCGCAACCAGCTGGTTGTCTCGGTGCCAAGCGGAAACTTCGGCGATTTGACGGCGGGTCTGCTGGCGAAGTCATTCGGTCTGCCGGTGAAACGTTTTATTGCTGCGACCAACGTGAACGATACCGTGCCACGTTTCCTGCACGACGGTCAGTGGTCACCCAAAGCGACTCAGGCGACGTTATCCAACGCGATGGACGTGAGTCAGCCGAACAACTGGCCGCGTGTGGAAGAGTTGTTCCGCCGCAAAATCTGGCAACTGAAAGAGCTGGGTTATGCAGCCGTGGATGATGAAACCACGCAACAGACAATGCGTGAGTTAAAAGAACTGGGCTACACCTCGGAGCCGCACGCTGCCGTAGCGTATCGTGCGCTGCGTGACCAGTTGAATCCAGGCGAATATGGCTTGTTCCTCGGCACCGCGCATCCGGCGAAATTTAAAGAGAGCGTGGAAGCGATTCTCGGTGAAACGTTGGATCTGCCAAAAGAGCTGGCAGAACGTGCTGATTTACCCTTGCTTTCACATAATCTGCCCGCCGATTTTTCTGCGTTGCGTAAATTGATGATGAATCATCAGTAAAATCTATTCATTATCTCAATCAGGCCGGGTTTGCTTTTATGCAGCCCGGCTTTTTTATGAAGAAATTATGGAGAAAAACGACAGGGAAAAAGGAGAAATTATCAATAAATGCGGTAACTTAGAGATTAGGATTGCGGAGAATAACAACCGTCGTTCTCATCGCGTAATCTCCGGATATCGACCCATAACGGGCAATGATAAAAGGAGTAACCTGTGAAAAAGATGCAATCTATCGTACTCGCACTTTCCCTGGTTCTGGTCGCTCCCATGGCAGCACAGGCTGCGGAAATTACGTTAGTCCCGTCAGTAAAATTACAGATAGGCGATCGTGATAATCGTGGCTATTACTGGGATGGAGGTCACTGGCGCGACCACGGCTGGTGGAAACAACATTATGAATGGCGAGGCAATCGCTGGCACCCACACGGACCGCCGCCACCGCCGCGCCACCATAAGAAAGCTCCTCATGATCATCACGGCGGTCATGGTCCAGGCAAACATCACCGCTAAATGACAAATGCCGGGTAACAATCCGGCATTCAGCGCCTGATGCGACGCTGGCGCGTCTTATCAGGCCTACGTTAATTCTGCAATATATTGAATCTGCATGCTTTTGTAGGCCGGATAAGGCGTTCACGCCGCATCCGGCATTGACTACAAACTTAACGCTGCTCGTAGCGTTTAAACACCAGTTCGCCATTGCTGGAGGAATCTTCATCAAAGAAGTAACCTTCGCTATTAAAACCAGTCAGTTGCTCTGGTTTGGTCAGCCGATTTTCAATAATGAAACGACTCATCAGACCGCGTGCTTTCTTAGCGTAGAAGCTGATGATCTTAAATTTGCCGTTCTTCTCATCGAGGAACACCGGCTTGATAATCTCGGCATTCAATTTCTTCGGCTTCACCGATTTAAAATACTCATCTGACGCCAGATTAATCACCACATTATCGCCTTGTGCTGCGAGCGCCTCGTTCAGCTTGTTGGTGATGATATCTCCCCAGAATTGATACAGATCTTTCCCTCGGGCATTCTCAAGACGGATCCCCATTTCCAGACGATAAGGCTGCATTAAATCGAGCGGGCGCAGTACGCCATACAAGCCGGAAAGCATTCGCAAATGCTGTTGGGCAAAATCGAAATCGTCTTCGCTGAAGGTTTCGGCCTGCAAGCCGGTGTAGACATCACCTTTAAACGCCAGAATCGCCTGGCGGGCATTCGCCGGCGTGAAATCTGGCTGCCAGTCATGAAAGCGAGCGGCGTTGATACCCGCCAGTTTGTCGCTGATGCGCATCAGCGTGCTAATCTGCGGAGGCGTCAGTTTCCGCGCTTCATGGATCAACTGCTGGGAATTGTCTAACAGCTCCGGCAGCGTATAGCGCGTGGTGGTCAACGGGCTTTGGTAATCAAGCGTTTTCGCAGGTGAAATAAGAATCAGCATATCCAGTCCTTGCAGGAAATTTATGCCGACTTTAGCAAAAAAAGAGAATGAGTTGATCGATAGTTGTGATTACTCCTGCGAAACATCATCCCACGCGTCCGGAGAAAGCTGGCGACCGATATCCGGATAACGCAACGGATCAAACACCGGGCGCACGCCGAGTTTACGCTGGCGTAGATAATCACTGGCAATGGTATGAACCACAGGCGAGAGCAGTAAAATGGCGGTCAAATTGGTAATAGCCATGCAGGCCATTATGATATCTGCCAGTTGCCACATCAGCGGAAGGCTTAGCAAGGTGCCGCCGATGACCGTTGCGAAGGTGCAGATCCGCAAACACCAGATCGCTTTAGGGTTGTTCAGGCGTAAAAAGAAGAGATTGTTTTCGGCATAAATGTAGTTGGCAACGATGGAGCTGAAGGCAAACAGAATAACCACGAGGGTAACAAATTCAGCACCCTAGGAACCCATTAGCACCCGCATCGCCTTCTGGATAAGCTGAATACCTTCCAGCGGCATGTAGGTTGTGCCGTTACCCGCCAGTAATATCAGCATGGCGCTTGCCGTACAGATGACCAGGGTGTCGATAAAAATGCCAATCATCTGGACAATCCCTTGTGCTGCCGGATGCGGAGGCCAGGATGCCGCTGCCGCTGCCGCTGCCGCTGCCGCTGCCGCTGCCGCGTTTGGCGTCGATCCCATTCCCGCCTCATTGGAAAACATACTGCGCTGAAAACCGTTAGTAATCGCCTGGCTTAAGGTATATCCCGCCGCGCCGCCTGCCGCTTCCTGCCAGCCAAAAGCACTCTCAAAAATAGACCAAATGACGTGGGGAAGTTGCCCAATATTTATTACGCAAATCACCAGGCTGGTCAGTACCCAGATTATCGCCATCAACGGGACAAACCCCTGCATGAGCCGGGCGACGCCATGAAGACCGCGAGTGATTGCCAGCAGAGCAAAGACAGCGAGAATAATGCCCGTCACCAGCGGAGGAAAATCAAAAGAAAAACTCAGGGCTCGGGCAACGGCGTTCGCCTGAACTCCGCTGAAAATTATGCCGTAGGCGATGAGCAAAAAGACGGCGAACAGAACGCCCATCCAGCGCATCCCCAGCCCGCGCGCCATATACCATGCCGGTCCGCCACGAAACTGCCCATTGACGTCACGTTCTTTATAAAGTTGTGCAAGGGAACATTCGGCAAACGAGGTCGCCATGCCGATAAACGCAGCAACCCACATCCAAAAGACGGCACCTGGTCCACCGGCGGTAATTGCCAGCGCAACGCCGGCCAGGTTGCCGCTACCCACGCGCGCCGCAAGACTGGTACACAATGACTGAAATGAGGTTAAACCGCCTGGCTGTGGATGAATGCTATTTTTAAGACTTTTGCCAAACTGGCGGATGTAGCGAAACTGCACAAATCCGGTGCGAAAAGTGAACCAACAACCTGCGCCGAAGAGCAGGTAAATCATTACCGATCCCCAAAGGACGCTGTTAATAAAGGAGAAAAAATCTGGCATGCATATCCCTCTTATTGCCGGTCGCGATGACTTTCCTGTGTAAACGTTACCAATTGTTTAAGAAGTATATACGCTACGAGGTACTTGATAACTTCTGCGTAGCATACATGAGGTTTTGTATAAAAATGGCGGGCGATATCAACGCAGTGTCAGAAATCCGAAACAGTCTCGCCTGGCGATAACCGTCTTGTCGGCGGTTGCGCTGACGTTGCGTCGTGATATCATCAGGGCAGACCGGTTACATCCCCCTAACAAGCTGTTTAAAGAGAAATACTATCATGACGGACAAATTGACCTCCCTTCGTCAGTACACCACCGTAGTGGCCGACACTGGGGACATCGCGGCAATGAAGCTGTATCAACCGCAGGATGCCACAACCAACCCTTCTCTCATTCTTAACGCAGCGCAGATTCCGGAATACCGTAAGTTGATTGATGATGCTGTCGCCTGGGCGAAACAGCAGAGCAACGATCGCGCGCAGCAGATCGTGGACGCGACCGACAAACTGGCAGTAAATATTGGTCTGGAAATCCTGAAACTGGTTCCGGGCCGTATCTCAACTGAAGTTGATGCGCGTCTTTCCTATGACACCGAAGCGTCAATTGCGAAAGCAAAACGCCTGATCAAACTCTACAACGATGCAGGTATTAGCAACGATCGTATTCTGATCAAACTGGCTTCTACCTGGCAGGGTATCCGTGCTGCAGAACAGCTGGAAAAAGAAGGTATCAACTGTAACCTGACCCTGCTGTTCTCCTTCGCTCAGGCTCGTGCTTGTGCGGAGGCGGGCGTGTTCCTGATCTCGCCGTTTGTTGGCCGTATTCTTGACTGGTACAAAGCGAATACCGATAAGAAAGAGTACGCTCCGGCAGAAGATCCGGGCGTGGTTTCTGTATCTGAAATCTACCAGTACTACAAAGAGCACGGTTATGAAACCGTGGTTATGGGCGCAAGCTTCCGTAACATCGGCGAAATTCTGGAACTGGCAGGCTGTGACCGTCTGACCATCGCACCGGCACTGCTGAAAGAGCTGGCGGAGAGCGAAGGGGCTATCGAACGTAAACTGTCTTACACCGGCGAAGTGAAAGCGCGTCCGGCGCGTATCACTGAGTCCGAGTTCCTGTGGCAGCACAACCAGGATCCAATGGCAGTAGATAAACTGGCGGAAGGTATCCGTAAGTTTGCTATTGACCAGGAAAAACTGGAAAAAATGATCGGCGATCTGCTGTAATCATTCTTAGCGTGACCGGGAAGTCGGTCACGCTACCTCTTCTGAAGCCTGTCTGTCACTCCCTTCGCAGTGTATCATTCTGTTTAACGAGACTGTTTAAACGGAAAAATCTTGATGAATACTTTACGTATTGGCTTAGTTTCCATCTCTGATCGCGCATCCAGCGGCGTTTATCAGGATAAAGGCATTCCAGCGCTGGAAGAATGGCTGACATCGGCGCTAACCACGCCGTTTGAACTGGAAACCCGCTTAATCCCCGATGAGCAGGCGATCATCGAGCAAACGTTGTGTGAGCTGGTGGATGAAATGAGTTGCCATCTGGTGCTCACCACGGGCGGAACTGGCCCGGCGCGTCGTGACGTAACGCCCGATGCGACGCTGGCAGTAGCGGACCGCGAGATGCCTGGCTTTGGTGAACAGATGCGCCAGATCAGCCTGCATTTTGTACCAACTGCGATCCTTTCGCGTCAGGTGGGCGTGATTCGCAAACAGGCGCTGATCCTTAACTTACCCGGTCAGCCGAAGTCTATTAAAGAGACGCTGGAAGGTGTGAAGGACGCTGAGGGTAACGTTGTGGTGCATGGTATTTTTGCCAGCGTACCGTACTGCATTCAGTTGCTGGAAGGGCCATACGTTGAAACGGCACCAGAAGTGGTTGCTGCATTCAGACCGAAGAGTGCAAGACGCGACGTTAGCGAATAAAAAAATCCCCCCGAGCGGGGGGATCTCAAGACAATTAGTGGGATTCACCAATCGGCAGAACGGTGCGACCAAACTGCTCGTTCAGCACTTCACCCATCGCCAGATAGATTGCGCTGGCACCGCAGATCAGACCAATCCAGCCGGCAAAGTGGATGATCGCGGCATTACCGGCAATGTTACCGATCGCCAGCAGGGCAAACAGCACGGTCAGGCTAAAGAAAACGAATTGCAGGACGCGTGCGCCTTTCAGAGTGCCGAAGAACATAAACAGCGTAAATACGCCCCACAGACCCAGGTAGACACCAAGGAACTGTGCATTTGGCGCATCGGTCAGACCCAGTTTCGGCATCAGCAGAATCGCAACCAGCGTCAGCCAGAAAGAACCGTAAGAGGTGAATGCGGTTAAACCGAAAGTGTTGCCTTTTTTGTACTCCAGCAGACCAGCAAAAATTTGCGCGATGCCGCCGTAGAAAATGCCCATGGCAAGAATAATACCGTCCAGAGCGAAATAACCCACGTTGTGCAGGTTAAGCAGAATGGTGGTCATGCCGAAGCCCATCAGGCCCAGCGGTGCCGGATTAGCCAACTTAGTGTTGCCCATAATTCCTCAAAAATCATCATCGAATGAATGGTGAAATAATTTCCCTGAATAACTGTAGTGTTTTCAGGGCGCGGCATAATAATCAGCCAGTGGGGCAGTGTCTACGATCTTTTGAGGGGAAAATGAAAATTTTCCCCGGTTTCCGGTATCAGACCTGAGTGGCGCTAACCATCCGGCGCAGGCAGGCGATTTGCAGTACGGCTGGAATCGTCACGCGATAGGCGCTGCCGCTGACCGCTTTAACCCCATTTAATGCTGCGCCCACAGGGCCTCCCAGCCCCGCTCCGCGCAGCAAACCATGCCCAAGTACGCTCATTGCTGCGTGGGTGCGTAAAATGCGGGTCAGTTGGCTGGAAAGCAAATGCGACACACCTTTTGCCAATAATTTGTCTTTCATCAGCAGCGGCAGCAGCTCTTCCAGCTCATTCACCCTGGCATCGACCGCGTGCAGAAACTCCTGCTTATGTTCCTCGTCCATTTTCTTCCAGGTATTACGCAGAAATTGTTCCAGTAACTGTTGCTCAATTTCAAACGTAGACATCTCTTTGTCGGCTTTCAGCTTCAATCGCTTTGAAACATCGAGCAAAATGGCCCGATACAATTTACCGTGTCCGCGCAGTTTGTTGGCGATACTATCGCCACCAAAATGCTGTAATTCTCCGGCAATCAGCTGCCAGTTGCGGCGATGTTGCTCGGGATGCCCTTCCATCGATTTAAACAGTTCGTTGCGCATCAGTACGCTGGAGAGGCGAGTTTTGCCTTTTTCATTATGGGTGAGCAATCGGGCGAAATTTGCCAACTGTTCCTCACTACAATGCTGAAGAAAATCCAGATCTGAATCATTCAGGTAATTAACATTCATTTTTTGTGGCTTCTATATTCTGGCGTTAGTCGTCGCCGATAATTTTCAGCGTGGCCATATCCGATGAGTTCACCGTATGACCGGAAAAGGTGATTTTTGAGACGCAGCGTTTATTGTCGTTATCGCTGTTAATGTTGATCCAGTCAGTGGTTTGCCCTTCTTTTATTTCTGAAGGAATATTCAGGCTCTGACTGGCGCTACGGGCGGCTTTGAAATAAACCGATGCACCGCTTAACTGTAAATCGCCATGGTCGGCAGAGAGTTGTATGCGTTTCACAATGCGACAAACAGGAAGTTTCAGCGCCAGATCGTTGGTTTCGTTACGCGGCATTGCAATGACGCCGAGGAGTTTATGGTCGTTTGCCTGCGCCGTGCAGCACAGCATCAGGCTAATCGCCAGGCTGGCGGAAATCGTAAAAACGGATTTCATAAGGATTCTCTTAGTGGGAAGAGGTAGGGGGATGAATACCCACTAGTTTACTGCTGATAAAGAGAAGATTCAGGCACGTAATCTTTTCTTTTTATTACAATTTTTTGATGAATGCCTTGGCTGCGATTCATTCTTTATATGAATAAAATTGCTGTCAATTTTACGTCTTGTCCTGCCATATCGCGAAATTTCTGCGCAAAAGCACAAAAAATTTTTGCATCTCCCCCTTGATGACGTGGGTTACGACCCCATTTAGTAGTCAACCGCAGTGAGTGAGTCTGCAAAAAAATGAAATTGGGCAGTTGAAACCAGACGTTTCGCCCCTATTACAGACTCACAACCACATGATGACCGAATATATAGTGGAGACGTTTAGATGGGTAAAATAATTGGTATCGACCTGGGTACTACCAACTCTTGTGTAGCGATTATGGATGGCACCATTCCTCGCGTGCTGGAGAACGCCGAAGGCGATCGCACCACGCCTTCTATCATTGCCTATACCCAGGATGGTGAAACTCTGGTTGGTCAGCCGGCTAAACGTCAGGCAGTGACGAACCCGCAAAACACCCTGTTTGCGATTAAACGCCTGATTGGCCGCCGCTTCCAGGACGAAGAAGTACAGCGTGATGTTTCCATCATGCCGTTCAAAATTATTGCTGCTGATAACGGCGACGCATGGGTCGAAGTTAAAGGCCAGAAAATGGCACCGCCGCAGATTTCTGCTGAAGTGCTGAAAAAAATGAAGAAAACCGCTGAAGATTACCTGGGTGAACCGGTAACTGAAGCTGTTATCACCGTACCGGCATACTTTAACGATGCTCAGCGTCAGGCAACCAAAGACGCAGGCCGTATCGCTGGTCTGGAAGTAAAACGTATCATCAACGAACCGACCGCAGCTGCGCTGGCTTACGGTCTGGACAAAGGCACTGGCAACCGTACTATCGCGGTTTATGACCTGGGGGGTGGTACTTTCGATATTTCTATTATCGAAATCGACGAAGTTGACGGCGAAAAAACCTTCGAAGTTCTGGCAACCAACGGTGATACCCACCTGGGTGGTGAAGACTTCGACAGCCGTCTGATCAACTATCTGGTTGAAGAATTCAAGAAAGATCAGGGCATTGACCTGCGCAACGATCCGCTGGCAATGCAGCGCCTGAAAGAAGCGGCAGAAAAAGCGAAAATCGAACTGTCTTCCGCTCAGCAGACCGACGTTAACCTGCCATACATCACTGCAGACGCGACCGGTCCGAAACACATGAACATCAAAGTGACTCGTGCGAAACTGGAAAGCCTGGTTGAAGATCTGGTAAACCGTTCCATTGAGCCGCTGAAAGTTGCACTGCAGGATGCTGGCCTGTCCGTATCTGATATCGACGACGTTATCCTCGTTGGTGGTCAGACTCGTATGCCAATGGTTCAGAAGAAAGTTGCTGAGTTCTTTGGTAAAGAGCCGCGTAAAGACGTTAACCCGGACGAAGCTGTAGCAATCGGTGCTGCTGTTCAGGGTGGTGTTCTGACTGGTGACGTAAAAGACGTACTGCTGCTGGACGTTACCCCGCTGTCTCTGGGTATCGAAACCATGGGCGGTGTGATGACGACGCTGATCGCGAAAAACACCACTATCCCGACCAAGCACAGCCAGGTGTTCTCTACCGCTGAAGACAACCAGTCTGCGGTAACCATCCATGTGCTGCAGGGTGAACGTAAACGTGCGGCTGATAACAAATCTCTGGGTCAGTTCAACCTAGATGGTATCAACCCGGCACCGCGCGGCATGCCGCAGATCGAAGTTACCTTCGATATCGATGCTGACGGTATCCTGCACGTTTCCGCGAAAGATAAAAACAGCGGTAAAGAGCAGAAGATCACCATCAAGGCTTCTTCTGGTCTGAACGAAGATGAAATCCAGAAAATGGTACGCGACGCAGAAGCTAACGCCGAAGCTGACCGTAAGTTTGAAGAGCTGGTACAGACTCGCAACCAGGGCGACCATCTGCTGCACAGCTCCCGTAAGCAGGTTGAAGAAGCAGGCGACAAACTGCCGGCTGACGACAAAACTGCTATCGAGTCTGCGCTGACTGCACTGGAAACTGCTCTGAAAGGTGAAGACAAAGCCGCTATCGAAGCGAAAATGCAGGAACTGGCACAGGTTTCCCAGAAACTGATGGAAATCGCCCAGCAGCAACATGCCCAGCAGCAGACTGCCGGTGCTGATGCTTCTGCAAACAACGCGAAAGATGACGATGTTGTCGACGCTGAATTTGAAGAAGTCAAAGACAAAAAATAATCGCCTTATAAACGGGTAATTATACTGACACGGGCGAAGGGGAATTTCCTCTCCGCCCGTGCATTCATCTAGGGGCAATTTAAAAAAGATGGCTAAGCAAGATTATTACGAGATTTTAGGCGTTTCCAAAACAGCGGAAGAGCGTGAAATCAGAAAGGCCTACAAACGCCTGGCCATGAAATACCACCCGGACCGTAACCAGGGTGACAAAGAGGCCGAGGCGAAATTTAAAGAGATCAAGGAAGCTTATGAAGTTCTGACCGACTCGCAAAAACGTGCGGCATACGATCAGTATGGTCATGCTGCGTTTGAGCAAGGAGGCATGGGCGGCGGTGGTTTTGGCGGCGGCGCAGACTTCAGCGATATTTTTGGTGACGTTTTCGGCGATATTTTTGGCGGCGGACGTGGTCGTCAACGTGCGGCGCGCGGTGCTGATTTACGCTATAACATGGAGCTCACCCTCGAAGAAGCTGTACGTGGCGTGACCAAAGAAATCCGCATTCCGACTCTGGAAGAGTGTGACGTTTGCCACGGTAGCGGTGCAAAACCAGGTACACAGCCGCAGACCTGTCCGACCTGTCATGGTTCTGGTCAGGTGCAGATGCGCCAGGGATTCTTCGCTGTACAGCAGACCTGTCCACACTGTCAGGGCCGCGGTACGCTGATCAAAGATCCGTGCAACAAATGTCATGGTCATGGTCGTGTTGAGCGCAGCAAAACGCTGTCCGTTAAAATCCCGGCAGGGGTGGACACTGGAGACCGCATCCGTCTTGCGGGCGAAGGTGAAGCGGGCGAGCATGGCGCACCGGCAGGCGATCTGTACGTTCAGGTTCAGGTTAAACAGCACCCGATTTTCGAGCGTGAAGGCAACAACCTGTATTGCGAAGTCCCGATCAACTTCGCTATGGCGGCGCTGGGTGGCGAAATCGAAGTACCGACCCTTGATGGTCGCGTCAAACTGAAAGTGCCTGGCGAAACCCAGACCGGTAAGCTATTCCGTATGCGCGGTAAAGGCGTCAAGTCTGTCCGCGGTGGTGCACAGGGTGATTTGCTGTGCCGCGTTGTCGTCGAAACACCGGTAGGCCTGAACGAAAAGCAGAAACAGCTGCTGCAAGAGCTGCAAGAAAGCTTCGGTGGCCCAACCGGCGAGCACAACAGCCCGCGCTCAAAGAGCTTCTTTGATGGTGTGAAGAAGTTTTTTGACGACCTGACCCGCTAACCTCCCCAAAAGCCTGCCCGTGGGCAGGCCTGGGTAAAAATAGGGTGCGTTGAAGATATGCGAGCACCTGTAAAGTGGCGGGGATCACTCCCCGCCGTTGCTCTTACTCGGATTCGTAAGCCGTGAAAACAGCAACCTCCGTCTGGCCAGTTCGGATGTGAACCTCACAGAGGTCTTTTCTCGTCACCAGCGCCGCCACTACGGCGGTGATACAGATGACGATCAGGGCGACAATCATCGCCTTATGCTGCTTCATTGCTCTCTTCTCCTTGACCTTACGGTCAGTAAGAGGCACTCTACATGTGTTCAGCATATAGGAGGCCTCGGGTTGATGGTAAAATATCACTCGGGGCTTTTCTCTATCTGCCGTTCAGCTAATGCCTGAGACAGACAGCCTCAAGCACCCGCCGCTATTATATCGCTCTCTTTAACCCATTTTGTTTTATCGATTCTAATCCTGAAGACGCCTCGCATTTTTGTGGCGTAATTTTTTAATGATTTAATTATTTAACTTTAATTTATCTCTTCATCGCAATTATTGACGACAAGCTGGATTATTTTTGAAATATTGGCCTAACAAGCATCGCCGACTGACAACAAATTAATTATTACTTTTCCTAATTAATCCCTCAGGAATCCTCACCTTAAGCTATGATTATCTGGGCTTAGGGTCACTCGTGAGCGCTTACAGCCGTCAAAAACGCATCTCACCGCTGATGGCGCAAATTCTTCAATAGCTCGTAAAAAACGAATTATTCCTACACTATAATCTGATTTTAACGATGATTCGTGCGGGGTAAAATAGTAAAAACGATCTATTCACCTGAAAGAGAAATAAAAAGTGAAACATCTGCATCAATTCTTTAGCAGTGATGCCTCGGGAGGCATTATTCTTATCATTGCCGCTATCCTGGCGATGATTATGGCCAACAGCGGCGCAACCAGTGGATGGTATCACGACTTTCTGGAGACGCCGGTTCAGCTCCGGGTTGGTTCACTCGAAATCAACAAAAACATGCTGTTATGGATAAATGACGCGCTGATGGCGGTATTTTTCCTGTTAGTCGGTCTGGAAGTTAAACGTGAACTGATGCAAGGATCGCTAGCCAGCTTACGCCAGGCCGCATTTCCAGTTATCGCCGCTATTGGTGGGATGATTGTGCCGGCATTACTCTATCTGCCTTTTAACTATGCCGATCCGATTACCCGCGAAGGGTGGGCGATCCCGGCGGCTACTGACATTGCTTTTGCACTTGGTGTACTGGCGCTGTTGGGAAGTCGTGTTCCGTTAGCGCTGAAGATCTTTTTGATGGCTCTGGCTATTATCGACGATCTTGGGGCCATCATTATCATCGCATTGTTCTACACTAATGACTTATCGATGGCCTCTCTTGGCGTCGCGGCTGTAGCAATTGCGGTACTCGCGGTATTGAATCTGTGTGGTGTACGCCGCACGGGCGTCTATATTCTTGTTGGCGTGGTGTTGTGGACTGCGGTGTTGAAATCGGGGGTTCACGCAACTCTGGCGGGGGTAATTGTCGGCTTCTTTATTCCTTTGAAAGAGAAGCATGGGCGTTCTCCAGCGAAGCGACTGGAGCATGTGTTGCACCCGTGGGTGGCGTATCTGATTTTGCCGCTGTTTGCATTTTCTAATGCTGGCGTTTCACTGCAAGGCGTCACGCTGGATGGCTTGACCTCCATTCTGCCATTGGGGATCATCGCTGGCTTGCTGATTGGCAAACCGCTGGGGATTAGTCTGTTCTGCTGGTTGGCGCTGCGTTTGAAACTGGCGCATCTGCCTGAGGGAACGACTTATCAGCAAATTATGGTGGTGGGGATCCTGTGCGGTATCGGTTTTACTATGTCTATCTTTATTGCCAGCCTGGCCTTTGGTAGCGTAGATCCAGAACTGATTAACTGGGCGAAACTCGGTATCCTGGTCGGTTCTATCTCTTCGGCGGTAATTGGATACAGCTGGTTACGCGTTCGTTTGCGTCCATCAGTTTGACAGGACGGTTTACCGGGGAGCCATAAACGGCTCCCTTTTCATTGTTATCAGGGAGAGAAATGAGCATGTCTCATATCAATTACAACCACTTGTATTACTTCTGGCATGTCTATAAAGAAGGTTCCGTGGTTGGCGCAGCGGAGGCGCTTTATTTAACTCCACAAACCATTACCGGACAGATTCGAGCGCTGGAAGAGCGCCTGCAAGGCAAATTATTTAAACGCAAGGGACGTGGTCTCGAACCCAGCGAGCTGGGAGAACTGGTCTATCGCTATGCCGATAAAATGTTCACCTTAAGCCAGGAAATGCTGGATATTGTGAACTATCGCAAAGAATCCAATTTATTGTTTGACGTTGGCGTGGCTGATGCACTTTCCAAACGCCTGGTCAGTAGCGTACTTAACGCCGCAGTGGTAGAAGGCGAGCCCATTCATCTTCGCTGCTTCGAATCCACCCACGAAATGCTGCTGGAGCAATTAAGTCAGCATAAACTGGATATGATCATTTCTGACTGTCCGATAGACTCTACGCAGCAGGAAGGCCTGTTCTCCGTGAGAATTGGCGAATGTGGCGTGAGTTTCTGGTGTACAAATCCACCACCAGAAAAACCGTTCCCGGCTTGTCTGGAAGAACGGCGACTTTTGATTCCTGGGCGACGTTCAATGTTAGGGCGCAAATTGCTTAACTGGTTTAACTCCCAGGGATTAAACGTAGAAATCCTCGGCGAGTTTGATGATGCCGCTTTGATGAAAGCTTTTGGTGCGATGCACAATGCAATCTTCGTTGCCCCAACGCTTTATGCATATGATTTTTATGCCGATAAAACTGTCGTAGAAATTGGTCGCGTCGAGAATGTGATGGAAGAGTACCATGCTATTTTTGCTGAGCGGATGATTCAGCACCCGGCGGTACAGCGAATCTGCAATACGGATTATTCTGCGCTTTTTAGTCCAGCGGTGCGTTAATCGGCAGCTCCCCCAAAGTTAAGGTGGGGGAGATAGATTAGTTGTACATTACCACGATTTTGACTCGGCTCATTATTTGCCCGCTTGAGACATTGTTTCCATATGTACGCGGGCGAATAAATAGAGGAATCTGATTACTTCCTTCATGGGGATGCTGAAAAGAGTAGTAATTGCTTTTACCATACTGGATTTCATTCGTACCATCATTGGAGAGTTGAAAGCCTATTTGACCCGCACCGTCCTCACTGTTTTCTAACTCATTTTTTAATATGCTGGTTCCTGACTCCTGTATCGTCACTGGTTCAAAGTAATATTCAACGTCACTGGGTTCAAAAACTAATTCACCTTGCTCGCCCTGGATGCAGTCAAATCTTATATGATGAAACTGATAATTTT
>NZ_JBQZXE010000012.1:0-56581 GCF_053555855.1 Shigella sp. SIG3 | reverse complement strand
TACAAGGTCTAATGAGGAGATATTTATGAATGGTTAAAGTATATAGGAATTTAATTCAAAAATAGAGTGGTCTTAAGTTTAATACCTCAATGTGTATCACAATATCCATATTCTTTGTGGGGGAGTCTGGAGATTGAGTAGATATTCTTGTTCAGAATGTATCAGCCGATGGTTCTACGATTCTTAAGCCACGAAGAGTTCAGATAGTACAACGGCATGTCTCTTTTGACTATCTGGCAACCGGCAGTGTGTTCTCTCACGCATCACAAAAGCAGCAGGCATAAAAAAACCCGCTTGCGCGGGCTTTTTCACAAAGCTTCAGCAAATTGGCGATTAAGCCAGTTTGTTGATCTGTGCAGTCAGGTTAGCCTTATGACGTGCAGCTTTGTTTTTGTGGATCAGACCTTTAGCAGCCTGACGGTCCACGATCGGTTGCATTTCGTTAAATGCTTTCTGTGCAGCAGCTTTGTCGCCAGCTTCGATAGCTGCGTATACTTTCTTGATGAAAGTACGCATCATAGAGCGACGGCTTGCGTTGTGCTTACGAGCCTTTTCAGACTGAATGGCGCGCTTCTTAGCTGATTTGATATTAGCCAAGGTCCAACTCCCAAATGTGTTCTATATGGACAATTCAAAGGCCGAGGAATATGCCCTTTTAGCCTTCTTTTGTCAATGGATTTGTGCAAATAAGCGCCGTTAATGTGCCGGCACTCGTTACGTAGTGATGGCGCAGGATTCTACCAGCTTGCGGGGTGTGAATACAGCTTTTCCGCGATAAAAATTGCAGCAGGCGGTCAGTTTCTTCCCGTGATTTGCGCCATGGCAATGAAAAGCCACTTCTTTCTGATTTCGGTACTCAATCGCCGGTTAACCTTGACCGCTGTACAAGGTATACTCGGACGATTTTCACTGTTTTGAGCCAGACATGAAGCTGATACGCGGCATACATAATCTCAGCCAGGCCCCGCAAGAAGGGTGTGTGCTGACTATTGGTAATTTCGACGGCGTGCATCGCGGTCATCGCGCGCTGTTACAGGGCTTGCAGGAAGAAGGGCGCAAGCGCAACTTACCGGTGATGGTGATGCTTTTTGAACCTCAACCACTGGAACTGTTTGCTACCGATAAAGCCCCGGCAAGACTGACCCGGCTGCGGGAAAAACTGCGTTACCTTGCAGAGTGTGGCGTTGATTACGTGCTGTGCGTGCGTTTCGACAGGCGTTTTGCGGCGTTAACCGCGCAAAATTTCATCAGCGATCTTTTGGTGAAGCATTTGCGCGTAAAATTTCTTGCCGTAGGTGATGATTTCCGCTTTGGCGCTGGTCGTGAAGGCGATTTCTTGTTATTACAGAAAGCTGGCATGGAATACGGCTTCGATATCACCAGTACGCAAACTTTTTGCGAAGGTGGTGTGCGTATCAGCAGCACCGCCGTGCGTCAGGCGCTGGCTGATGACAATCTGGCTCTGGCAGAAAGTTTACTGGGGCACCCGTTTGCCATCTCCGGGCGTGTAGTCCACGGTGATGAATTAGGGCGCACTATAGGTTTCCCGACGGCGAATGTACCGCTACGCCGTCAGGTTTCCCCGGTGAAAGGGGTTTATGCGGTAGAAGTGCTGGGCCTCGGTGAAAAGCCGTTACCCGGCGTGGCAAACATCGGAACACGCCCAACGGTTGCCGGTATTCGCCAGCAGCTGGAAGTGCATTTGTTAGATGTTGCAATGGACCTTTACGGTCGCCATATACAAGTAGTGCTGCGTAAAAAAATACGCAATGAGCAGCGATTTGCGTCGCTGGACGAACTGAAAGCGCAGATTGCGCGTGATGAATTAACCGCCCGCGAATTTTTTGGGCTAACAAAACCGGCTTAAGCCTGTTATGTAATCAAACCGAAACACGGAACCGAGAATCTGATGAGTGACTATAAATCAACCCTGAATTTGCCGGAAACAGGGTTCCCGATGCGTGGCGATCTCGCCAAGCGCGAACCGGGAATGCTGGCGCGTTGGACTGATGATGATCTGTACGGCATCATCCGTGCGGCTAAAAAAGGCAAAAAAACCTTCATTCTGCATGATGGCCCTCCTTATGCGAATGGCAGCATTCATATTGGTCACTCGGTTAACAAGATTCTGAAAGACATTATCGTGAAGTCCAAAGGGCTTTCCGGTTATGACTCGCCGTATGTGCCTGGCTGGGACTGCCACGGTCTGCCGATCGAGCTGAAAGTAGAGCAAGAATACGGTAAGCCGGGTGAGAAATTCACCGCCGCCGAGTTCCGCGCCAAGTGCCGCGAATACGCGGCGACCCAGGTTGACGGTCAACGCAAAGACTTTATCCGTCTGGGCGTGCTGGGCGACTGGTCGCACCCGTATCTGACTATGGACTTCAAAACTGAAGCCAACATCATCCGCGCGCTGGGCAAAATCATCGGCAATGGTCACCTGCACAAAGGCGCGAAGCCGGTGCACTGGTGCGTAGACTGCCGTTCTGCACTGGCAGAAGCGGAAGTTGAGTATTACGACAAAACTTCTCCGTCCATTGACGTCGCTTTCCAGGCGGTCGATCAGGATGCGCTGAAAGCGAAATTTGGCGTAAGCAACGTTAACGGCCCAATCTCGCTGGTGATCTGGACCACTACGCCGTGGACTTTGCCTGCGAACCGCGCAATCTCTATTGCACCTGATTTCGACTATGCGCTGGTGCAGATCGACGGTCAGGCCGCGATTCTGGCGAAAGATCTGGTTGAAAGCGTAATGCAGCGTATCGGCGTGACCGATTACACCATTCTCGGCACGGTAAAAGGTGCAGAGCTTGAGCTGCTGCGCTTTACCCATCCGTTTATGGGCTTCGACGTTCCGGCAATCCTCGGCGATCACGTTACCCTGGATGCCGGTACCGGTGCCGTTCACACCGCGCCTGGCCACGGCCCGGACGACTATGTGATCGGTCAGAAATACGGCCTGGAAACCGCTAACCCGGTTGGCCCGGACGGCACTTATCTGCCGGGCACTTATCCGACGCTGGATGGCGTGAACGTCTTCAAAGCGAACGACATCGTCGTTGCGCTGCTGCAGGAAAAAGGCGCGCTGCTGCACGTTGAGAAAATGCAGCACAGCTATCCGTGCTGCTGGCGTCACAAAACGCCGATCATCTTCCGCGCGACACCGCAGTGGTTCGTCAGCATGGATCAGAAAGGTCTGCGTGCGCAGTCACTGAAAGAGATCAAAGGCGTGCAGTGGATCCCGGACTGGGGCCAGGCGCGTATCGAGTCGATGGTTGCTAACCGTCCTGACTGGTGTATCTCCCGTCAGCGCACCTGGGGCGTACCGATGTCACTGTTCGTGCACAAAGACACGGAAGAGCTGCATCCGCGTACCCTCGAACTGATGGAAGAAGTGGCTAAACGCGTTGAAGTTGACGGCATCCAGGCGTGGTGGGATCTCGATGCGAAAGAGATCCTCGGCGACGAAGCTGACCAGTATGTGAAAGTGCCGGATACTCTCGACGTATGGTTTGACTCCGGATCTACCCACTCTTCTGTTGTTGACGTGCGTCCGGAATTTGCCGGTCACGCAGCGGACATGTATCTGGAAGGTTCTGACCAGCACCGTGGTTGGTTCATGTCTTCCCTAATGATCTCCACCGCGATGAAAGGCAAAGCGCCGTATCGTCAGGTACTGACCCACGGCTTTACCGTGGATGGTCAGGGTCGCAAGATGTCTAAATCCATCGGCAACACCGTTTCGCCGCAGGATGTGATGAACAAACTGGGCGCGGATATTCTGCGTCTGTGGGTGGCATCAACCGACTACACCGGTGAAATGGCCGTTTCTGACGAGATCCTGAAACGTGCTGCCGATAGCTATCGTCGTATCCGTAACACCGCGCGCTTCCTGCTGGCAAACCTGAATGGTTTTGATCCAGCAAAAGATATGGTGAAACCGGAAGAGATGGTGGTACTGGATCGCTGGGCCGTAGGTTGTGCGAAAGCGGCACAGGAAGACATCCTCAAGGCGTACGAAGCATACGATTTCCACGAAGTGGTACAGCGTCTGATGCGCTTCTGCTCCGTTGAGATGGGTTCCTTCTACCTCGACATCATCAAAGACCGTCAGTACACCGCCAAAGCGGATAGCGTGGCGCGTCGTAGCTGCCAGACTGCGCTGTATCACATCGCTGAAGCGCTGGTGCGCTGGATGGCACCAATCCTCTCCTTCACCGCTGATGAAGTGTGGGGCTATCTGCCGGGCGAACGTGAAAAATACGTCTTCACCGGTGAGTGGTACGAAGGCCTGTTTGGTCTGGCAGACAGTGAAGCAATGAACGATGCGTTCTGGGACGAGCTGTTGAAAGTGCGTGGCGAAGTGAACAAAGTCATTGAGCAAGCGCGTGCCGACAAGAAAGTGGGTGGCTCGCTGGAAGCGGCAGTAACCTTGTATGCAGAACCGGAACTGGCGGCGAAACTGACCGCGCTGGGCGATGAATTACGATTTGTCCTGTTGACCTCCGGCGCTACCGTTGCAGACTATAACGACGCACCTGCTGATGCTCAGCAGAGCGAAGTACTCAAAGGGCTGAAAGTCGCGTTGAGTAAAGCCGAAGGTGAGAAGTGCCCACGCTGCTGGCACTACACCCAGGATGTCGGCAAGGTGGCGGAACACGCAGAAATCTGCGGCCGCTGTGTCAGCAACGTCGCCGGTGACGGTGAAAAACGTAAGTTTGCCTGATGAGTCAATCGATCTGTTCAACAGGGCTACGCTGGCTGTGGCTGGTGGTAGTCGTGCTGATTATCGATCTGGGCAGCAAATACCTGATCCTCCAGAACTTTGCTCTGGGGGATACGGTCCCGCTGTTCCCGTCGCTTAATCTGCATTATGCGCGTAACTATGGCGCGGCGTTTAGTTTCCTTGCCGATAGCGGCGGCTGGCAGCGTTGGTTCTTTGCCGGTATTGCGATTGGTATTAGCGTGCTCCTGGCAGTGATGATGTATCGCTCGAAGGCCACGCAGAAGCTAAACAATATCGCTTACGCGCTGATTATTGGCGGCGCGCTGGGCAACCTGTTCGACCGCCTGTGGCACGGCTTCGTTGTCGATATGATCGACTTCTACGTCGGCGACTGGCACTTCGCCACCTTCAACCTTGCCGATACTGCCATTTGTGTCGGTGCGGCACTGATCGTGCTGGAAGGGTTTTTACCTTCCAAAGCGAAAAAACAATAATAAACCCTGCCGGATGCGGCCTACAGATTGCTACGAAATCGTAGGCCGCATCCGGCAAAAATCCTCAAAAATAAGAGCAAACCTTCATGTCTGAATCTGTACAGAGCAATAGCGCCGTCCTGGTGCACTTCACGCTAAAACTCGACGATGGCACCACCGCCGAGTCTACTCGCAACAACGGTAAACCGGCGCTGTTCCGCCTGGGCGATGCTTCTCTTTCTGAAGGGCTGGAGCAACACCTGCTGGGGCTGAAAGTGGGCGACAAAACCACCTTCTCGCTGGAGCCAGATGCGGCGTTTGGCGTGCCGTCACCGGACCTGATTCAGTACTTCTCCCGCCGTGAATTTATGGATGCAGGCGAGCCAGAAATTGGCGCAATCATGCTTTTTACCGCAATGGATGGCAGTGAGATGCCTGGTGTGATCCGCGAAATTAACGGCGACTCCATTACCGTTGATTTCAACCATCCGCTGGCCGGGCAGACCGTTCATTTTGATATTGAAGTGCTGGAAATCGATCCGGCACTGGAGGCGTAACATGCAGATCCTGTTGGCCAACCCGCGTGGTTTTTGTGCCGGGGTAGACCGCGCTATCAGCATTGTTGAAAACGCGCTGGCCATTTACGGCGCACCGATATATGTCCGTCACGAAGTGGTGCATAACCGCTACGTGGTCGATAGCTTGCGCGAGCGTGGGGCTATCTTTATTGAGCAGATTAGCGAAGTGCCGGACGGCGCGATCCTGATTTTCTCCGCACACGGTGTTTCTCAGGCGGTTCGTAACGAAGCGAAAAGCCGCGATTTGACGGTGTTTGATGCCACCTGTCCGCTGGTGACCAAAGTGCATATGGAAGTTGCCCGCGCCAGTCGCCGTGGCGAAGAATCTATTCTCATCGGCCACGCCGGGCACCCGGAAGTGGAAGGGACGATGGGGCAGTACAGCAACCCCGAAGGGGGAATGTATCTGGTCGAATCGCCAGACGATGTGTGGAAACTGACGGTCAAAAACGAAGAGAAGCTCTCCTTTATGACCCAAACCACGCTGTCGGTGGATGATACGTCTGATGTGATCGACGCGCTGCGTAAACGCTTCCCGAAAATTGTCGGTCCGCGCAAAGATGACATCTGCTACGCCACGACTAACCGTCAGGAAGCGGTACGCGCCCTGGCAGAACAGGCGGAAGTTGTGTTGGTGGTCGGTTCGAAAAACTCCTCCAACTCCAACCGTCTGGCGGAGCTGGCCCAGCGTATGGGCAAACACGCGTTTTTGATTGACGATGCGAAAGATATCCAGGAAGAGTGGGTGAAAGAGGTTAAATGCGTCGGCGTGACTGCGGGCGCATCGGCTCCGGATATTCTGGTGCAGAATGTGGTGGCACGTTTGCAGCAGTTGGGTGGTGGTGAAGCCATTCCGCTGGAAGGCCGTGAAGAAAATATTGTTTTCGAAGTGCCGAAAGAGCTGCGTGTCGATATTCGTGAAGTCGATTAAGTCATTAGCAGCCTAAGTTATGCGAAAATGCCGGTCTTGTTACCGGCATTTTTTATGAAGAAAACATGCGTTTACCTATCTTCCTCGATACTGACCCCGGCATTGACGATGCCGTCGCCATTGCCGCCGCGATTTTTGCCCCCGAACTCGACCTGCAACTGATGACCACCGTCGCGGGTAATGTCTCGGTTGAGAAAACTACCCGCAATGCCCTGCAACTGCTGCATTTCTGGAATGCGGAGATTCCGCTCGCCCAGGGAGCCGCTGTGCCGCTGGTACGCGCACCGCGTGATGCAGCATCTGTGCACGGCGAATCGGGAATGGCTGGCTACGACTTTGTTGAGCACAACCGAAAGCCACTCGGGATACCGGCGTTTCTGGCGATTCGGGATGCCCTGATGCGTGCACCAGAGCCCGTTACCCTGGTGGCCATCGGCCCGTTAACCAATATTGCGCTGTTACTTTTACAATGCCCGGAATGTAAACCGTATATTCGTCGTCTGGTGATCATGGGCGGTTCTGCTGGTCGCGGCAACTGTACACCAAATGCCGAGTTTAATATCGCTGCCGATCCAGAAGCGGCTGCCTGTGTCTTCCGTAGCGGCATCGAAATTGTCATGTGCGGTCTGGATGTCACCAATCAGGCAATATTAACCCCTGACTATCTCGCTACTTTACCGGAGTTGAATCGCACCGGAAAAATGCTCCACGCCCTGTTTAGCCACTACCGTAGCGGCAGTATGCAAAGCGGTCTGCGAATGCACGATCTCTGCGCCATCGCCTGGCTGGTGCGCCCGGACTTATTCACCCTCAAGCCGTGTTTTGTCGCGGTAGAAACTCAAGGCGAATTTACCTCAGGCACGACGGTGGTTGATATCGACGGTTGCCTGGGCAAACCAGCCAATGTACAGGTGGCATTGGATCTGAATGTAAAAGGCTTCCAACAGTGGGTGGCTGAGGTGCTGGCTCTGGTGCCGTAACCTGTCACATGTTATCGGCATGCAGTCATTCATCGACTCATGCCTTTCACTGATATCCCTCCCTGTTTATCATTAATTTCTAATTATCAGCGTTTTTGGCTGGCGGCGTAGCGATGCGCTGGTTACTCTGAAAACGGTCTATGCAAATTAACAAAAGAGAATAGCTATGCATGATGCAAACATCCGCGTTGCCATCGCGGGAGCCGGGGGGCGTATGGGCCGCCAGTTGATTCAGGCGGCACTGGCATTAGAAGGCGTGCAGCTGGGCGCGGCGCTGGAGCGCGAAGGATCTTCTTTACTGGGCAGCGACGCCGGTGAGCTGGCTGGTGCAGGGAAAACAGGCGTTACCGTGCAAAGCAGTCTTGATGCGATAAAAGATGATTTTGATGTGTTTATCGATTTTACCCGTCCGGAAGGTACGCTGAACCATCTCGCTTTTTGTCGGCAGCATGGCAAAGGGATGGTGATCGGCACTACGGGGTTTGACGAAGCCGGTAAACAGGCAATTCGTGACGCCGCCGCCGATATTGCGATTGTCTTTGCCGCCAATTTTAGCGTTGGCGTTAACGTCATGCTTAAGCTGCTGGAGAAAGCAGCCAAAGTGATGGGTGACTACACCGATATCGAAATTATTGAAGCACATCATAGACATAAAGTTGATGCGCCGTCAGGCACCGCACTGGCAATGGGAGAGGCGATCGCCCACGCCCTTGATAAAGATCTGAAAGATTGCGCGGTCTACAGTCGTGAAGGCCATACCGGTGAACGTGTGCCTGGTACCATTGGTTTTGCCACCGTGCGTGCAGGTGACATCGTTGGCGAACATACCGCGATGTTTGCCGATATTGGCGAGCGTCTGGAGATCACCCATAAGGCGTCCAGCCGCATGACATTTGCTAACGGTGCGGTAAGATCGGCTTTGTGGTTGAGTGGTAAGGAAAGTGGTCTTTTTGATATGCGAGATGTGCTTGATCTCAATAATTTGTAACCACAAAATGTTTATTATGATGCAAAAGTAACACATTTAATTTATTAATTATAAAGGGCTTTAATTTTTAGCCCTTTTATTTTTGGTGTTATGCTTTTAAATTTTCTATAACTGCCAAAAATTACATGTTTCGTCTTCTATTTTTGTTGTTTTAATGTAAATTTTGACCATTTGGTCCACTTTTTCCTGCTCGTTTTTATTTCATGCAATCTTCTTGCTGCGCAAGCGTTTTCCAGAACAGGTTAGATGATGTTTTTGTCGCTTAATGCCTGTAAAACATGCATGAGCCACAAAATAATATAAAAAATCCTGCCATTAAGTTGACTTTTAGCGCCCATATCTCCAGAATGCCGCCGTTTGCCAGAAATTCGTCGGTAAGCAGATTTGCATTGATTTACGTCATCACTGTGAATTAATATGCAAATAAAGTGAGTGAATATTCTATGGAGGTGTTTTGATTAAGTCAGCGCTATTGGTTCTGGAAGACGGAACCCAGTTTCACGGTCGGGCCATAGGGGCAACAGGTTCGGCGGTTGGGGAAGTCGTTTTCAATACTTCAATGACCGGTTATCAAGAAATCCTCACTGATCCTTCCTATTCTCGTCAAATCGTTACTCTTACTTATCCCCATATTGGCAATGTCGGCACTAATGACGCCGATGAAGAATCTTCTCAGGTACATGCACAAGGTCTGGTGATTCGCGACCTGCCGCTGATTGCCAGCAACTTCCGTAATACCGAAGACCTCTCTTCTTACCTGAAGCGCCATAACATCGTGGCGATTGCCGATATCGATACCCGTAAGCTGACGCGTTTACTGCGCGAGAAAGGCGCACAGAATGGCTGCATTATCGCAGGCGATAACCCGGATGCGGCGCTGGCGTTAGAAAAAGCCCGCGCGTTCCCAGGTCTGAACGGCATGGATCTGGCAAAAGAAGTGACCACCGCAGAAGCCTATAGCTGGACACAAGGGAGCTGGACGTTGACCGGCGGCCTGCCAGAAGCGAAAAAAGAAGACGAGCTGCCGTTCCACGTCGTGGCTTATGATTTTGGTGCCAAGCGCAACATCCTGCGGATGCTGGTGGATAGAGGCTGTCGCCTGACCATCGTTCCGGCGCAAACTTCTGCGGAAGATGTGCTGAAAATGAATCCAGACGGCATCTTCCTCTCCAACGGTCCTGGCGACCCGGCCCCGTGCGATTACGCCATTACCGCCATCCAGAAGTTCCTCGAAACCGATATTCCGGTATTCGGCATCTGTCTCGGTCATCAGCTGCTGGCGCTGGCGAGCGGTGCGAAGACTGTCAAAATGAAATTTGGTCACCACGGCGGCAACCATCCGGTTAAAGATGTGGAGAAAAACGTGGTGATGATCACCGCCCAGAACCACGGTTTTGCGGTGGATGAAGCAACATTACCTGCAAACCTGCGTGTCACGCATAAATCCCTGTTCGACGGTACGTTACAGGGCATTCATCGTATCGATAAACCGGCGTTCAGCTTCCAGGGTCACCCTGAAGCCAGCCCTGGTCCACACGACGCCGCGCCGTTGTTCGACCACTTTATCAAGTTAATTGAGCAGTACCGTAAAACCGCTAAGTAATCAGGAGTAAAAGAGCCATGCCAAAACGTACAGATATAAAAAGTATCCTGATTCTGGGTGCGGGCCCGATTGTTATCGGTCAGGCGTGTGAGTTTGACTACTCTGGCGCGCAAGCATGTAAAGCCCTGCGCGAAGAGGGTTACCGCGTCATTCTGGTGAACTCCAACCCGGCGACCATCATGACCGACCCGGAAATGGCCGATGCGACCTACATCGAGCCGATTCACTGGGAAGTGGTACGCAAGATTATTGAAAAAGAGCGCCCGGACGCGGTGCTGCCAACCATGGGCGGTCAGACGGCGCTGAACTGCGCGCTGGAGCTGGAACGTCAGGGCGTGTTGGAAGAGTTCGGTGTCACCATGATTGGTGCCACTGCCGATGCGATTGATAAAGCAGAAGACCGCCGTCGTTTCGACGTAGCGATGAAGAAAATTGGTCTGGAAACCGCGCGTTCCGGTATCGCACACACGATGGAAGAAGCGCTGGCTGTTGCCGCTGACGTGGGCTTCCCGTGCATTATTCGCCCATCCTTTACCATGGGCGGTAGCGGCGGCGGTATCGCTTATAACCGTGAAGAGTTTGAAGAAATTTGCGCCCGCGGTCTGGATCTCTCTCCGACCAAAGAGTTGCTGATTGATGAGTCGCTGATCGGCTGGAAAGAGTACGAGATGGAAGTGGTGCGTGATAAAAACGACAACTGCATCATCGTCTGCTCTATCGAAAACTTTGATGCGATGGGCATCCACACCGGTGACTCCATCACTGTCGCGCCAGCCCAAACGCTGACTGACAAAGAATATCAAATCATGCGTAACGCCTCGATGGCGGTGCTGCGTGAAATCGGCGTTGAAACCGGTGGTTCCAATGTCCAGTTTGCGGTGAACCCGAAAAACGGTCGCCTGATTGTTATCGAAATGAACCCACGCGTGTCCCGTTCTTCGGCGCTGGCGTCGAAAGCGACCGGTTTCCCGATTGCTAAAGTGGCGGCGAAACTGGCGGTGGGTTACACCCTAGACGAACTGATGAACGACATCACTGGCGGACGTACTCCGGCCTCCTTCGAGCCGTCCATCGACTATGTGGTTACTAAAATTCCTCGCTTCAACTTCGAAAAATTCGCCGGTGCTAACGACCGTCTGACCACTCAGATGAAATCGGTTGGCGAAGTGATGGCGATTGGTCGCACGCAGCAGGAATCCCTGCAAAAAGCGCTGCGCGGCCTGGAAGTGGGCGCAACTGGCTTCGACCCGAAAGTGAGCCTGGATGACCCGGAAGCGTTAACCAAAATCCGTCGCGAACTGAAAGACGCAGGCGCAGAGCGTATCTGGTACATCGCCGATGCTTTCCGCGCGGGCCTGTCTGTGGACGGCGTCTTCAACCTGACTAACATTGACCGCTGGTTCCTGGTACAGATTGAAGAACTGGTGCGTCTGGAAGAGAAAGTGGCGGAAGTGGGCATCACTGGCCTGAACGCTGAATTCCTGCGCCAGCTGAAACGCAAAGGCTTTGCCGATGCGCGCTTGGCAAAACTGGCGGGCGTACGCGAAGCGGAAATCCGTAAGCTGCGTGACCAATATGACCTGCACCCGGTCTACAAGCGCGTGGATACCTGTGCGGCAGAGTTTGCCACCGACACCGCTTACATGTACTCCACTTATGAAGAAGAGTGCGAAGCGAATCCGTCTACCGACCGTGAAAAAATCATGGTGCTTGGCGGCGGTCCAAACCGTATCGGTCAGGGTATCGAATTCGACTACTGCTGCGTACACGCCTCGCTGGCGCTGCGTGAAGACGGTTACGAAACCATTATGGTTAACTGTAACCCGGAAACCGTCTCTACCGACTACGACACTTCCGATCGCCTCTACTTCGAGCCGGTAACTCTGGAAGATGTGCTGGAAATCGTGCGTATTGAGAAGCCGAAAGGCGTTATCGTTCAGTACGGCGGTCAAACCCCGCTGAAACTGGCGCGTGCACTGGAAGCCGCTGGCGTACCGGTTATCGGCACCAGCCCGGATGCTATCGACCGTGCGGAAGACCGTGAACGCTTCCAGCATGCGGTTGACCGTCTGAAACTGAAACAACCGGCGAACGCCACCGTTACTGCTATTGAAATGGCAGTTGAGAAGGCAAAAGAGATTGGCTACCCGCTGGTGGTGCGTCCGTCTTACGTTCTCGGCGGTCGGGCGATGGAAATCGTCTATGACGAAGCTGACCTGCGTCGCTACTTCCAGACGGCGGTTAGCGTGTCTAACGATGCGCCAGTGTTGCTGGATCATTTCCTTGATGACGCAGTAGAAGTTGACGTGGATGCCATCTGCGACGGCGAAATGGTGCTGATTGGCGGCATCATGGAGCACATCGAGCAGGCGGGCGTGCACTCCGGTGACTCCGCATGTTCGCTGCCAGCGTACACCTTAAGTCAGGAAATTCAGGATGTGATGCGCCAGCAGGTGCAGAAACTGGCCTTCGAATTGCAGGTGCGCGGTCTGATGAACGTGCAGTTTGCGGTGAAAAACAACGAAGTTTACCTGATTGAAGTAAACCCGCGTGCGGCGCGTACTGTTCCGTTCGTCTCCAAAGCCACCGGCGTACCGCTGGCAAAAGTGGCGGCGCGTGTGATGGCTGGCAAATCGCTGGCTGAGCAGGGCGTAACCAAAGAAGTTATTCCGCCGTACTACTCGGTGAAAGAAGTGGTGCTGCCGTTCAATAAATTCCCAGGCGTTGACCCGCTGTTAGGGCCAGAAATGCGCTCTACCGGGGAAGTCATGGGCGTGGGCCGCACCTTCGCTGAAGCGTTCGCCAAAGCGCAGCTGGGCAGCAACTCCACCATGAAGAAACACGGTCGTGCGCTGCTTTCCGTGCGCGAAGGCGATAAAGAACGCGTGGTGGACCTGGCGGCAAAACTGCTGAAACAGGGCTTCGAGCTGGATGCGACCCACGGCACGGCGATTGTGCTGGGCGAAGCGGGTATCAATCCGCGTCTGGTAAACAAGGTGCATGAAGGCCGTCCGCACATTCAGGACCGTATCAAGAATGGCGAATATACCTACATCATCAACACCACCTCAGGCCGTCGTGCGATTGAAGACTCCCGCGTGATCCGTCGCAGTGCGCTGCAATATAAAGTGCATTATGACACCACCCTGAACGGTGGTTTCGCTACCGCGATGGCGCTGAATGCCGATGCGACTGAAAAAGTAATTTCGGTGCAGGAAATGCACGCACAGATCAAATAATAGCGTGTCGTGGCGGATATTTTTCATCCGCTAATTTGATCGAATAACTAATACGGTTCTCTGATGAGGACCGTTTTTTTTTGCCCATTAAGTAAATCTTTTGGGGAATCGATATTTTTGATGACATAAGCAGGATTTAGCTCACACTTATCGACGGTGAAGTTGCATACTATCGATATATCCACAATTTTAATATGGTCTTGTTTAATTGCTTCAAAACGAGTCATAGCCAGACTTTTAATTTGTGAAACTGGAGTTCGTATGTGTGAAGGATATGTTGAAAAACCACTCTACTTGTTAATCGCCGAATGGATGATGGCTGAAAATCGGTGGGTGATAGCAAGAGAGATCTCTATTCATTTCGATATTGAACACAGCAAGGCGGTTAATACCCTGACTTATATTCTGTCGGAAGTCACAGAAATAAGCTGCGAAGTTAAGATGATCCCTAATAAGCTGGAAGGGCGGGGATGCCAGTGTCAGCGACTGGTTAAAGTGGTCGATATCGATGAGCAAATTTACGCGCGCCTGCGCAATAACAGTCGGGAAAAATTAGTCGGCGTAAGAAAGACACCGCGTATTCCTGCCGTTCCGCTCACGGAACTTAACCGCGAGCAGAAGTGGCAGATGATGTTGTCAAAGAGTATGCGTCGTTAATTTTATCTCGTTGATACCGGGCGTCCTGCTTGCCAGATACGATGTTGTAGCATCTTATCCAGCAACCAGGTCGCATCCGGCAAGATCACCGTTTAGGCGTCACATCCGTCGTCCCCTGCAAACGGGGGCGATTTTCCTCCATTTGCCTCAGTGGCTGCGTTTCATGTAACGATGCATGACAGCGCCCGACAAGATCCTGATACTCTTTGGTATTCAACCGTTTCCAGTGTAACTCGTCGTCACTAACACTGCGTACAGCGCGGGCTGGCGTACCCATCAACAACTGGCGTTTCTCGCCACTAAAGCCTGCTTTGACAAAGCTCATTGCGGCAACAATGCTCTCTTCGCCAATGACCGCGCCATCCATAATTACGCTGTTCATCCCGACCAATGCATCGCGACCAATCACACAACCATGCAGGATCGCTCCATGCCCGATATGGCCGTTTTCCCCAACGATGGTGTCAGTGTCGCAGTAGCCATGCATAATGCAGCCATCCTGAATATTGGCTCCCGCTTGCACGATCAACCGCCCGTAGTCACCACGCAGTGAGGCGAGTGGGCCGATGTAGACACCGGCTCCCACAATCACATCGCCAATCAAGACGGCACTGGGATGGACAAACGCCGTCGGGTGAACCACCGGAATTAACCCCTCAAAGGCGTAATAGCTCACGGTTGTTAACGTCCTTTCCACACCGGATCGCGCTTCTCGGCAAACGCCAGCGGCCCTTCAATGGCATCTTCCGAATGCAGAACCGATGGATAGTGTTTCAACACGCCGCTGCGAATATAGCGATACGCTTCTTCTACCGGCATTTCGCTGGTGGTGCGGTAGATCTCTTTCAGCGCCGCAATCGCCAGCGGGGCGCTGTTAACCAGCTGCTGAGCCAGTTCGCGGGCGTTATCCATCAGTTCCGCCTGGCTAACCACGCGGTTGACTATCCCCCAACGCAGCGCCTCTTCTGCGCCCATTCGTCTGCCGGTCATCACCATTTCATTGACGATGGTAGGCGGCAGGATCTTCGGCAGACGCAGCACACCGCCGCTGTCAGGAACGATGCCCAGTTTGGCTTCCGGCAGGGCGAAGCTGGCGTTATCGGCACAAACAATAAAATCTGCCGCCAGCGCCAGTTCGAAACCGCCGCCAAAGGCGTAGCCGTTCACAGCTGCGATAACTGGTTTGTCGAGATTGAAAATTTCGGTTAATCCCGCAAAACCACCCGGGCCAAAGTCAGCATCCGGTGCTTCGCCTTCTGCTGCCGCTTTTAAATCCCAGCCCGCGGAAAAGAATTTCTCTCCGGCACCGGTAATAATGGCGACACGTAATTGCGGATCGTCACGGAAATTTAGAAATACTTCGCCCATTTCAAAGCTGGTTTTTGCATCAATAGCATTCGCTTTTGGGCGATCAAGGGTAATTTCCAGAATTGATCCATTGCGGGTCAGATGTAATGATTCACTCATTCCTTTTCTCCATTTTTGCTTTTTTAGGGACGACAACATCCCTGCAAAAAATGCATATTGTTTTAGGGCGTGATTATTAGCTGGCAGGGTAGTTCCCTGACGTTTCATTTATTTCAGATTCTTTCTAATTATTTTCCCCGAGCAATTACGTGGCAGATCTTTTCTGATCTCCAGATAAGAGGGCACTTTAAATTTCGCCATATTTTGTTCGCAGAAGCGAAAAAATTCCTCTTCGCTCAATGTTTCACCTTCATTCAGCACCACAAATGCTTTGATGGCTTCATCGCGAATCGAATCTTTAATACCCACAACCACGATGTCCTGAATTTTCGGATGGGTGGCGATGATATTTTCCAGCTCCACGCAGGAGACATTCTCGCCACCGCGTTTGATCATATTGCAGCGGCGATCGACGAAATAAAAAAAGCCTTCTTCGTCGCGGTATCCGGTATCGCCGGTATGTAGCCAGCCGTCGGCTTCCAGCACTTTCGCAGTGGCTTTCGGGTTGAGAAAATACTCTTTGAAGATGGTTTTCCCTGGTACGCCTTTAATACAGATTTCACCGATCTCACCTGCCGGGAGCGGGCGATTGTGATCGTCGCGGATCTCCGCTTCGTAGCAAAACCCCGCCCGACCAATCGACGGCCAGCGTCGTTTATCGCTAGGGCGATCGCCGATAATGCCCACAATGGTTTCCGTCATCCCATAAGACGTCAGCAAGCGAACGCCGAAGCGTTCACAAAATGCGTCTTTTTCCTGCTCCGACAAGTTGAGATAAAACATCACTTCCCGCAGGCGGTGTTGCCGATCGTTCGCTGAAGGCGGCTGCACCATCAACGTACGGATCATCATCGGAATACATTCGGTAATGGTGGCGCGGTACTTCTGCGCCTGTCCCCAGAAGGCGCGGGCGCTGTATTTCTCGACCAGCACAAAGGTGGCCCCGGCAGAAAACGCCGCCATCGCCGCAGTACACTGGCAATCGATATGAAACGCAGGCATTACCGTCATGTAGACGTCATCGTCACGCAGTGCACACTGCCAGGCGGAGTAATATCCAGCGAAGCGCAGGTTGTAATGGGTAATCACCACACCTTTCGGTCGGGAGGTGGTGCCGGAGGTGAAGAGAATTTCCGCCGTATCGTCAGTCGATAGCGGCGGTGCATAGCACAAGGTGGCAGGTTGTTGATTTTTCAGTTGAGTAAATGAACTCACTCCATCATCAGCGGGAAGTGCCACATCTGTCAGGCAAATGTGCCGCAATTGAGTGGCATCTTCCTGCTGAATCTGTTGATACATAGGATAAAATTGCGCACTGGTCACCAGCAGGCACGCCTGGCTATTTTGCAAGATCCACTCGCTTTCCTCGCGTAACAGGCGGGCGTTAATCGGCACCATAATCGCGCCAATTTTTGCCAGCCCGAACCAGCAAAAGATAAATTCCGGGCAGTTGTCGAGATGTAGTGCAACCTTGTTGCCTTTGCGAATCCCCAGCGTATAAAACAGGTTTGCCGTGCGGTTAATCTCCTGATTTAACTCAAGATAACTATACCGGTTAACGACTCCGCCGCTGGATTCACAAATCAGCGCCGTTTTATGACCGTAAACGTCCGCCAGATCGTCCCACATTTGACGTAGATGTTGTCCGCCAATGATATCCATTGCACCTCTATCCATTTTTGTTCGTTTGTTATTGGGCGGGCGCTAGTCAGGCAAGCCGACTGACGCCACGCGTTTAGTCCTCAACTTTGGCCAGACCTTTGCTGACCAACTCCTGAATGTCGTTTTCGCTGTAGCCGATATTTTTCAAAATGGCAGCCGTGTCCATGCCATGTGAGGGCATTCCGCGCCAGATTTGTCCGGGGTTATTTTTGAATTTCGGCATGATGTTCGGCCCTTTGCAGGTGCGACCATCCATCGTTTGCCACTGAGTGATTGATTCACGGGCAACATACTGTGGATTGCTTTCCAGTTCCGGTACGGTCAGTACTTTGGCACAGGCGATATTCAGTTCGGCAAAGCGTTCTTTAACTTCTGCGATGGTATGTGCCGCCAGCCAGGCATCGAGTTTTTCTTCTACCAGTGGGCCGTAAGGGCATTCGATACGGTGGATAAGCTGAGTGCCTTCCGGGATTTCCGGCGTACCGAGTAGATGTGCGAGGCCAATATCTTTAAAGCACTCTTCAATTTGGGTAATGCCCACCAGTTCCATCACGATGTAGCCGTCGGCACATTTATACAGACCGCAACCGGCGTAGTAGGGATCTTTACCTTTGCTCATGCGCGGGCACATTTCGCCGCCGTTGAAGTAATCCATCATGAAGTACTGGCCCATACGCAGCATCACTTCATACATGGCGATGTCGATACTTTCGCCTTTACCGGTTTCACGCACTTTATGCAGTGCTGCCAGCGCCGCCGTGGTGGCGGTCAGGCCAGAAAAGTAATCGGCGGTATACGGGAAGGCAGGCATTGGCTGGTCAACATCACCGTTCTGAATCAGGTAACCACTGAAGGCCTGGGCGATGGTGTTATAGGCCGGAAGATTGGTGTACTCCTCGGTGCCGTACTGACCAAAACCGGACAGGTGAGCGATAACCAGTTTCGGGTTGTGCTGCCACAGTACTTCATCGGTAATGCCACGACGGGCAAAGGCCGGACCTTTACTGGCTTCGATGAAGATATCGGTGGTTTCCATTAATTTCAGAAACGCTTCGCGGCCTTCATCTTTGAAAATATTTAACGACAGCGCGTGCAAATTGCGGCGGGAGAGCTGCGGGTAGTTCGGTTGAACGCGAATGGTGTCGGCCCAGGCGACGTTCTCGATCCAAATAACTTCCGCGCCCCATTCTGCGAACATTTGTCCGGCAAACGGTCCGGCGATTTCGATACCGGAGAAGACAACGCGCAATCCGGCCAGCGGTCCGAATTTCGGCATGGGTAGATGATCCATTATTAGCTCCTGAAAAATTTATGTAGCGCATGACTGCCGGATGCGGCGTAAACGCCTTATCCGGCTTACATTCGTGCTCCCGTAGGCCTGATAAGACGCGTCAGCGTCGCATCAGGCAGCGCACGGACTTAGCGGTATTGCTTCAGCACCGCACGACCCAGCGTCAGGATCTGCATTTCGTCAGATCCTCCGGAAACGCGGTCTACACGCAGGTCACGCCAGAAGCGGCTGATGCGGTGGTTGCCCGCAATCCCGACACCGCCCAGCACCTGCATTGCGCTATCCACCACTTCAAATGCCGCATTGGCGCAGAAGTATTTGCACATCGCTGCATCGCCAGAGGTGATGGTGCCGTTGTCTGCTTTCCACGCTGCTTCATACAGCATGTTTTTCATGGAGTTTAATTTGATCGCCATGTGGGCGAATTTTTCCTGAATCAACTGGAAACGACCAATAGCCTCGCCAAACTGCACGCGCTGGTTGGCGTAGCGCGCCGCATCTTCAAAGGCGCACATCGCCGTACCGTAGTTGGTCAGGGCTACCAGGAAACGTTCATGGTCGAACTCTTCTTTGACGCGGTTAAAGCCGTTACCTTCCCGACCGAACATGTCTTTCTCGTCCAGTTCCACATCGTCAAAGGTGATTTCACAGCAGCTATCCATACGCAGACCGAGCTTCTCAAGTTTGGTCACTTTGATGCCCGGTTTGCTCATATCAACAAACCATTCGGTGTAGACAGGTTTGTCCGGAGAAGCCCCGTCGCGCGCCATCACCACGATGTACGGGGTGTAGGCGCTACTGGTAATAAAACACTTACTACCATTAAGATAAATCTTACCATTTCTACGGGTATAAGTCGTTTTCAGGCTACCCACGTCGGAGCCCGCGCCCGGTTCGGTAATCGCTGAGTTCCACATCTGCTTACCGGTGCCGCGGAAAGCCATAATCTTGTCGATCTGCTCTTGTGTGCCTTCGCGCAGGAAGGTATTGAACCCGCCCGGCAGCTGGTACAGTACATAGGTTGGTGCCCCCAGACGTCCCAGCTCCATCCACACGGCGGCGAGAGTAACAAACCCCGCGTCCAGACCACCGTGCTCTTCAGGGATCAGCAGACTGTCGATACCCATATCCGCCAGTGCTTTGACAAAACGTTCCGGGTAGACGCTGTCACGGTCGCACTCGGCAAAATAGGCCTCCCAGTTTTCGCTGGCCATCAGTTCGCGGATACCGGCGACAAACAGTTCCTGCTCATCATTTAAATTAAAATCCATCTTTCAACCTCTTGATATTTTGGGGGTTAATTAATCTTTCCAGTTCTGTTTCGCGTCTTTAATAAAGGAGAGCGTCACCATAATGTTGACGAAGAACAGCGGGCATCCTCCGGCGATAATGGCGGTTTGAATCGGTTTCAGGCCGCCGAGCGCCAGCAGAACAATACCGATAATGCCAACCAGAATTGACCAACCGATACGCACCAGCAGCGGTGGTTCTTCACCATCGCGTACTTCGCGGCAAGTAGACATCGCCAGGGTATAAGAGCAGGCGTTAACCAGCGTAACGGTGGCAATAAAGCAGAGGATGAAGAAGCCCCACATGGTGGCGGTGCTGAGTGGCAGAGCGGCCCAGGTTTCGATGATGGCGCGCGCCACACCGTACTGTTCGATCAGATTTGGAATGTTGATGATGTTTTTATCCATCAACAGCAGAGTGTTACTACCGAGCACGGTCCACAGGATCCAGGTGGATGCTGTCAGCCCCATCACCATGCCGAAGCACAGTTCACGCACAGTACGACCACGGGAGATGCGGGCGAGGAAGATACTCATCTGGATGGCGTAAATCACCCACCATGCCCAGTAGAACACGGTCCAGCCCTGCGGGAAGCCGCCTTTAGCGATGGGATCGGTATAGAACAACATGCGCGGCAGATACATCAGCAACATCCCCACCGAATCGGTGAAGTAGTTCATGATGAAGCTGGCACCGCTGACGATGAACACCCAACCCAGCATCAGGAAGCTCAGGTAACTACGCACGTCACTGGCGATACGTACCCCTTTTTGCAGACCGCAAGCGACGCAAATGGCGTTGAGGATAATCCAGCAGGTAATGATGATAGCGTCCAGTTGCAGGGTATGCGGAATGTCAAACAACCATTGCATACACTCGGTCACCAGCGGCGTGGCAAGGCCCAGACTGGTACCCATCGCGAAGATCAAGGCGACGAGATAGAAGTTGTCGACGATGGTACCGAACAACCCTTTGGCGTGTTTTTCACCTACCAGCGGCACCAGTGTCGAGCTGGGGCGAATCACTTCCATTTTGCGGACAAAGAAGAAGTAAGCGAAGGCGACTGAAAGGAAGCTGTAAGTGGCCCACGGCAGAGGTCCCCAGTGGAACAAGCTGTAAGCCAGCCCCAACTCTTTCGCTCCTGTCGAGTTCGGTTCTAAGCCAAACGGCGGGGTGGAGATGTAGTAGTAGATCTCAATCGATCCCCAGAACAGTACGGCAGCAGACGTACAGGAGGCGAACATCATAAAGATCCAACTGGCGGTGCTAAATTCTGGCGGTTCGTTACCTAAACGCTTTTTGGCATACGGGCCAAACACCAGCCAGAACCAACCGAAAAGCATCACCACCATATACCATTCAAATGCCCATCCCCATACATTGGTGACGTAACTGAATACAGCATTAATAACGACATTCGCCGCATCCAGATCTCTGACTGTAAGCCAACAAAGTATGCCGACGATTATTAATGGCGGAAAGAAAACCTTCGGTTCTATTCCCGTTTTTCTCTTTTCATTCTTCATGAGTTAATTCCACTGTGAAAACGAATATTTATTTTGTGTTCCCGTTTGTTTTATTTTTGTTAACATTTAATATAATTATTATTAACCTCGTGGACGCGTTAATGGCTAACTCATAATGGGTATTCAATAAGCTGTATTCTGTGATTGGTGTCACATTTTTGTTTCGAGTGAATAGAGGACGTTTTTCGTTAATTTTGGTTATTAATCAGTTTGTTATGTTCTTTTGTGGGTAAAAAATAGCATCTGACTTTCAATATTGGTGATCTATAAAACAATATTGAAAATTTCTTTTTGCTACGCCATGTTTTCAATATTGGTGAGGAACTTAACAATATTGAAAGTTGGATTTATCTGCGTGTGACATTTTCAATATTGGTGATTAAAGTTTTATTTCCAAATTAAAGGGCGTGATATCTGTAATTAACACTACCGATATGAACGACGTTTCCTTCATGATTTCTGGAGATGCAATGAAGATTATTACTTGCTATAAGTGCGTGCCTGATGAACAGGATATTGCGGTCAATAATGCTGATGGTTCATTAGACTTCAGCAAAGCCGATGCCAAAATAAGCCAATACGATCTCAACGCTATTGAAGCGGCTTGCCAGCTAAAGCAACAGGCAGCAGAGGCGCAGGTGACAGCCTTAAGTGTGGGCGGTAAAGCCCTGACCAACGCCAAAGGGCGTAAAGATGTGCTATCGCGCGGCCCGGATGAACTGATTGTGGTGATTGATGACCAGTTCGAGCAGGCACTGCCGCAACAAACGGCGAGCGCACTGGCTGCAGCCGCCCAGAAAGCAGGCTTTGATCTGATCCTCTGTGGCGATGGTTCTTCCGACCTTTATGCCCAGCAGGTTGGTCTGCTGGTGGGCGAAATCCTCAATATTCCGGCAGTTAACGGCGTCAGCAAAATTATCTCCCTGACGGCAGATACCCTCACCGTTGAGCGCGAACTGGAAGATGAAACCGAAACCTTAAGCATTCCGCTGCCTGCGGTTGTTGCTGTTTCCACTGATATCAACTCCCCACAAATTCCTTCGATGAAAGCCATTCTCGGCGCGGCGAAAAAGCCAGTCCAGGTATGGTCGGCGGCGGATATTGGTTTTAACGCCGTGAACGCCTGGTCTGAACAACAGGTTGCCGCGCCGAAACAGCGCGAGCGTCAGCGCATCGTGATTGAAGGCGACGGCGAAGAACAGATCGCCGCATTTGCTGAAAATCTTCGCAAAGTCATTTAATTACAGGGGATGCTATGAACACGTTTTCTCAAGTCTGGGTATTCAGCGATACCCCCTCTCGTCTGCCGGAACTGATGAACGGTGCGCAGGCTTTAGCTAATCAAATCAATGCCTTTGTCCTCAATGATGCCGACGGCGCACAGGCAATCCAGCTCGGCGCTAATCATGTCTGGAAATTAAACGGCAAACCGGACGATCGGATGATCGAAGATTACGCCGGTGTCATGGCTGACACTATTCGCCAGCACGGCGCTGACGGTCTGGTGCTGTTGCCAAACACCCGTCGCGGCAAATTACTGGCGGCAAAACTGGGTTATCGCCTTAAAGCGGCGGTGTCTAACGATGCCAGCACCGTCAGCGTACAGGACGGTAAAGCAACAGTGAAACACATGGTTTACGGCGGTCTGGCGATTGGCGAAGAACGCATTGCCACGCCGTATGCGGTACTGACCATCAGCAGCGGCACGTTCGATGCGGCTCAGCCAGACGCGTCACGCACTGGCGAAACGCACACCGTGGAGTGGCAGGCTCCGGCTGTGGCGATTACCCGCACGGCAACCCAGGCGCGCCAGAGCAACAGCGTCGATCTCGACAAAGCCCGTCTGGTGGTCAGCGTCGGTCGCGGCATTGGCAGCAAAGAGAACATTGCACTGGCAGAACAGCTTTGCAAGGCGATAGGTGCGGAGTTGGCCTGTTCTCGTCCGGTGGCAGAAAACGAAAAATGGATGGAGCACGAACGCTATGTCGGTATCTCCAACCTGATGCTGAAACCTGAACTGTACCTGGCGGTGGGGATCTCCGGGCAGATCCAGCACATGGTTGGCGCTAACGCGTCGCAAACCATTTTCGCCATCAATAAAGATAAAAATGCGCCGATCTTCCAGTACGCGGATTACGGCATTGTTGGCGATGCCGTGAAGATCCTTCCGGCACTGACCGCAGCTTTAGCGCGTTGATCCACTCTGGCAGGGCTGCATTACGGCTCTGCCGCTGACAGGGAGCTCTTATGTCCGAAGATATCTTTGACGCCATCATCGTCGGTGCAGGGCTTGCCGGTTCGGTTGCCGCACTGGTGCTCGCCCGCGAAGGGGCGCAAGTGTTAGTTATCGAGCGTGGCAATTCCGCGGGTGCCAAGAACGTTACTGGCGGGCGTCTCTATGCCCACAGTCTGGAACACATTATTCCAGGTTTCGCCGATTCCGCCCCCGTAGAACGCCTGATCACCCATGAAAAACTCGCGTTTATGACGGAAAAGTCAGCGATGACTATGGACTACTGCAACGGTGACGAAACCTCGCTATCCCAGCGTTCTTACTCCGTTTTGCGCAGTAAATTTGATGCCTGGTTGATGGAGCAGGCCGAAGAAGCGGGCGCGCAGTTAATTACCGGGATCCGCGTCGATAACCTCGTACAGCGCGATGGCAAAGTCGTCGGTGTAGAAGCCGATGGCGATGTGATTGAAGCGAAAACGGTGCTCCTTGCTGATGGGGTGAACTCCATCCTTGCCGAAAAGTTGGGGATGGCAAAACGCGTTAAACCGACGGATGTGGCGGTTGGCGTGAAGGAACTGATCGAGTTACCGAAGTCGGTAATCGAAGACCGTTTTCAGTTGCAGGGTAATCAGGGCGCGGCTTGTCTGTTTGCGGGATCACCCACCGATGGCCTGATGGGCGGCGGCTTCCTTTATACCAATGAAAATACCCTGTCGCTGGGGCTGGTTTGTGGTCTGCATCATCTGCATGACGCGAAAAAATCGGTGCCGCAAATGCTGGAAGATTTCAAACAGCATCCGGCCGTTGCACCGCTGATCGCGGGCGGCAAGCTGGTGGAATATTCCGCTCACGTAGTGCCGGAAGCAGGCATCAACATGCTGCCGGAGCTGGTCGGTGACGGCGTATTGATTGCCGGTGATGCCGCCGGAATGTGTATGAACCTCGGTTTTACCATTCGCGGTATGGATCTGGCGATTGCCGCCGGGGAAGCTGCAGCAAAAACCGTGCTTTCAGCGATGAAAAGCGACGATTTCAGTAAGCAAAAACTCGCGGAATATCGTCAGCATCTGGAGAGCAGCCCGCTGCGCGATATGCGCATGTACCAGAAACTACCGGCGTTCCTTGATAACCCACGCATGTTTAGCGGCTACCCGGAACTGGCGGTGGGCGTGGCGCGTGACCTGTTCACCATTGACGGCAGTGCGCCGGAACTGATGCGCAAGAAAATCCTCCGCCACGGCAAGAAAGTGGGCTTCATCAATCTGATCAAGGATGGCATGAAAGGAGTGACCGTTTTATGACTTCTCCCGTCAATGTGGACGTCAAACTGGGCGTCAATAAATTCAATGTCGATGAAGAGCATCCGCACATTGTTGTGAAGGCCGATGCTGATAAACAGGTGCTGGAGCTGCTGGTGAAAGCGTGCCCCGCAGGTCTGTACAAGAAGCAGGATGACGGCAGTGTGCGCTTCGATTACGCCGGATGTCTGGAGTGCGGCACCTGTCGCATTCTGGGGCTGGGGTCGGCGCTGGAACAGTGGGAATACCCGCGCGGCACCTTTGGTGTGGAGTTCCGTTACGGCTGATGTTGGTTTGATACGTAACGCCGTACTGACTCTCATTGCAAAAAAACAGGAATAACCCATGCAACCGTCCAGAAACTTTGACGATCTCAAATTCTCCTCTATTCACCGCCGCATTTTGCTGTGGGGAAGCGGTGGTCCGTTTCTGGATGGTTATGTACTGGTAATGATTGGCGTGGCGCTGGAGCAACTGACTCCGGCGCTGAAACTGGACGCTGACTGGATTGGCTTGCTGGGCGCGGGAACGCTCGCCGGGCTGTTCGTTGGCACATCGCTGTTTGGCTATATCTCCGATAAAGTCGGACGGCGCAAAATGTTCCTCATTGATATCATCGCCATCGGCGTGATATCGGTGGCGACGATGTGTGTTTCATCCCCCGTCGAACTGTTGGTGATGCGGGTACTCATCGGCATTGTCATCGGTGCAGATTATCCCATCGCCACTTCGATGATCACCGAGTTCTCCAGTACCCGTCAGCGGGCGTTTTCCATCAGCTTTATTGCCGCGATGTGGTATGTCGGCGCGACCTGCGCCGATCTGGTCGGCTACTGGCTTTATGATGTGGAAGGTGGTTGGCGCTGGATGCTGGGTAGCGCGGCGATCCCTTGTTTGTTGATTTTGATTGGTCGATTCGAACTGCCAGAATCTCCCCGCTGGTTATTACGCAAAGGGCGAGTAAAAGAGTGCGAAGAGATGATGATAAAACTGTTTGGCGAACCGGTGGCTTTCGATGAAGAGCAGCCGCAGCAAACCCGTTTTCGCGATCTGTTTAATCGCCGCCATTTTCCTTTTGTTCTGTTTGTTGCCGCCATCTGGACCTGCCAGGTGATCCCAATGTTCGCCATTTACACCTTTGGCCCGCAAATCGTTGGTTCGTTGGGATTGGGGGTTGGCAAAAACGCGGCACTAGGGAATGTGGTGATTAGCCTGTTCTTTATGCTCGGCTGTATTCCGCCGATGCTGTGGCTAAACACTGCCGGACGGCGTCCATTGTTGATTGGCAGCTTTGCCATGATGACGCTGGCGCTGGCGGTTTTGGGGCTAATCCCGGATATGGGGATCTGGCTGGTAGTGATGGCCTTTGCGGTGTATGCCTTTTTCTCTGGCGGGCCGGGTAATTTGCAGTGGCTCTATCCTAATGAACTCTTCCCGACGGATATCCGCGCCTCTGCCGTGGGCGTGATTATGTCCTTAAGTCGTATTGGCACCATTGTTTCGACCTGGGCACTGCCGATATTTATCAATAATTACGGTATCAGTAACACGATGCTAATGGGGGCGGGTATCTCGCTGTTTGGCTTGTTGATTTCCGTAGCGTTTGCCCCGGAGACTCGAGGAATGTCACTGGCGCAGACCAGCAATATGACGATCCGCGGGCAGAGAATGGGATTATTTGTTCAGATTTCTCTCTTTTCTGAATCAATATTATTGACTATAAGCCGCGTGAATATATGACTACACTTTGTGGGAAAACAAAGGCGTAAACACGCGGGCTAATAACTATGATCCTCATCATTTATGCGCATCCGTATCCGCATCATTCCCATGCGAATAAACGGATGCTTGAACAGGCAAGGACGCTGGAAGGCGTCGAAATTCGCTCTCTTTATCAACTCTATCCTGACTTCAATATCGATATTGCCGCCGAGCAGGAGGCGCTCTCTCGCGCCGATCTGATCGTCTGGCAGCACCCGATGCAGTGGTACAGCATTCCTCCGCTTCTTAAACTTTGGATCGATAAAGTTTTGTCGCACGGCTGGGCTTACGGTCACGGCGGCACGGCGCTGCATGGCAAACATTTGCTGTGGGCGGTGACGACCGGCGGCGGGGAAAGCCATTTTGAAATTGGTGCGCATCCGGGCTTTGATGTGCTGTCGCAGCCGCTACAGGCGACGGCAATCTACTGCGGGCTGAACTGGCTGCCACCGTTTGCCATGCACTGCACCTTTATTTGTGACGACGAAACCCTCGAAGGGCAGGCGCGCCACTATAAGCAACGTCTGCTGGAATGGCAGGAGGCCCATCATGGATAGTCATACGCTGGTTCAGGCGCTGATCTACCTCGGATCGGCGGCGCTGATTGTACCCATTGCGGTACGTCTTGGTCTGGGATCGGTACTTGGCTACCTGATCGCCGGCTGCATTATTGGCCCGTGGGGGCTGCGACTGGTGACCGATGCCGAATCTATTCTGCACTTTGCCGAGATTGGGGTGGTGCTGATGCTGTTTATTATCGGCCTCGAACTCGATCCACAAAGGCTGTGGAAGCTGCGTGCGGCAGTGTTCGGCGGTGGCGCATTGCAGATGGTGATTTGCGGTGGCCTGCTGGGGCTGTTCTGTATGTTACTTGGGCTGCGCTGGCAGGTCGCGGAATTGATCGGTATGACGCTGGCGCTCTCATCAACGGCGATTGCCATGCAGGCGATGAATGAACGCAATCTGATGGTGACGCAAATGGGCCGCAGTGCCTTTGCAGTGCTGCTGTTCCAGGATATCGCGGCAATCCCGCTGGTGGCGATGATCCCGCTACTGGCGGCGAGCAGTGCCTCGACGACGATGGGCGCATTTGCTCTCTCGGCGTTAAAAGTGGCGGGTGCGCTGGTACTGGTGGTATTGCTGGGGCGCTATGTTACGCGTCCGGCGCTGCGTTTTGTTGCCCGCTCTGGCTTGCGGGAAGTGTTTAGTGCCGTGGCGTTATTCCTTGTGTTTGGCTTTGGTTTGCTGCTGGAAGAGGTCGGCTTGTCGATGGCGATGGGCGCGTTTCTGGCGGGCGTACTGCTGGCAAGCTCGGAATACCGTCATGCGTTGGAAAGCGATATCGAACCGTTTAAAGGTTTGCTGTTGGGGCTGTTTTTCATCGGTGTTGGCATGTCGATAGACTTTGGCACGCTGATTGAAAACCCATTGCGCATTGTCATTTTGCTGCTCGGTTTCCTCATCATCAAAATCGCCATGCTGTGGCTGATTGCCCGACCGTTGCAGGTGCCAAATAAACAGCGTCGCTGGTTTGCGGTGTTGTTAGGGCAGGGCAGTGAGTTTGCCTTTGTGGTATTTGGTGCGGCGCAGATGGCGAATGTGCTGGAGCCGGAGTGGGCGAAATCGCTGACCCTGGCGGTGGCGCTGTCGATGGCAGCAACGCCGATTCTGCTGGTGATCCTCAATCGCCTTGAGCAATCTTCTACGGAGGAGGCGCGTGAAGCCGATGAGATCGATGAAGAACAGCCGCGCGTGATTATCGCCGGATTCGGTCGTTTTGGACAGATTACCGGACGTTTACTGCTCTCCAGCGGGGTGAAAATGGTGGTGCTCGATCACGATCCGGACCATATCGAAACGCTGCGTAAATTTGGTATGAAAGTGTTTTATGGCGATGCCACGCGGATGGATTTACTGGAATCTGCCGGAGCGGCGAAAGCGGAAGTGCTGATTAACGCTATTGACGATCCGCAAACCAACCTGCAACTGACGGAGATGGTGAAAGAACATTTCCCGCATTTGCAGATTATTGCCCGCGCCCGCGATGTCGATCACTACATTCGTTTGCGTCAGGCAGGCGTTGAAAAGCCGGAGCGTGAAACCTTTGAAGGTGCGCTGAAAACCGGGCGTCTGGCGCTGGAAAGTTTAGGTCTGGGGCCGTATGAAGCGCGAGAACGTGCCGATGTGTTCCGCCGCTTTAATATTCAGATGGTGGAAGAGATGGCAATGGTTGAGAATGACACCAAAGCCCGCGCGGCGGTCTATAAACGCACCAGCGCGATGTTAAGTGAGATCATCACCGAGGACCGCGAACATCTGTCATTAATTCAACGACATGGCTGGCAGGGAACAGAAGAAGGTAAACATACCGGCAACATGGCGGATGAACCGGAAACGAAACCCTCATCTTAATAAAGAGTGACGTAAATCACACTTTACAGCTAACTGTTTGTTTTTGTTTCATTGTAATGCGGCGAGTCCTGGGGGAGAGCGTGGACTCGCCAGCAGAATATAAAATTTTCCTCAACATCATCCTCGCACCAGTCGACGACGGTTTACGCTTTACGTATAGTGGCGACAATTTTTTTATCGGGAAATCTCAATGATCAGTCTGATTGCGGCGTTAGCGGTAGATCGCGTTATCGGCATGGAAAACGCCATGCCGTGGAACCTGCCTGCCGATCTCGCCTGGTTTAAACGCAACACCTTAAATAAACCCGTGATTATGGGCCGCCATACTTGGGAATCAATCGGTCGTCCGTTGCCAGGACGCAAAAATATTATCCTCAGCAGTCAACCGGGTACGGACGATCGCGTAACGTGGGTGAAATCGGTGGATGAAGCCATTGCGGCGTGTGGTGACGTACCAGAAATCATGGTGATTGGCGGCGGTCGCGTTTATGAGCAGTTCCTGCCAAAAGCGCAAAAACTGTATCTGACGCATATCGACGCAGAAGTGGAAGGCGACACCCATTTCCCGGATTACGAGCCGGATGACTGGGAATCGGTATTCAGCGAATTCCACGACGCCGATGCGCAGAACTCTCACAGCTATTGCTTTGAGATTCTGGAGCGGCGGTAAGTTTGTATAGAATTTACGGCTAGTGCCGGATGCGACGCCGGTCGCGTCTTATCCGGCCTTCCTGTATCAGGCTGTGTTTAAGACGCCGCCGCTTCGCCCAAATCCTTATGCCGGTTCGACGGCTGGACAAAATACTGTTTATCTTCCCAGCGCAGGCAGGTTAATGACCCACCCCAGCAGCAGCCGGTATCCAGCGCGTAAATACCTTCCGGCGTACCTTTGCCTTCCAGCGATGCCCAGTGACCAAAGGCGATGCTGTATTCTTCAGCGACAGGGCCAGGAATCGCAAACCACGGTTTCAGTGGGGCAGGGGCTTCTTCCGGCGATTCTTTGCTGTACATATCCAGTTGACCGTTCGGGAAGCAAAAACGCATACGGGTAAAGGCGTTGGTGATAAAACGCAGTCTTCCCAGCCCCCGCAATTCCGGTGACCAGTTATTTGGCATATCGCCGTACATAGCGTCAAGAAAGAAGGGATAGGAGTCACTCGACAGCACCGCTTCTACATCGCGCGCGCACTCTTTGGCGGTCTGCAGATCCCACTGCGGCGTGATCCCTGCGTGGGCCATCACCAGCTTTTTCTCTTCGTCGATTTGCAGCAGAGGCTGGCGACGCAGCCAGTTAAGCAGCTCGTCGGCATCCGGCGCTTCCAGCAGCGGTGTCAGGCGATCTTTCGGTTTATTGCGGCTGATCCCGGCAAATACCGCCAGCAGATGCAGATCGTGATTGCCCAGCACCAGACGTACGCTGTCGCCTAAGGATTTCACATAGCGCAGAACATCCAGCGAACCCGGGCCGCGCGCGACCAGATCGCCCGTCAGCCAGAGGGTATCTTTCCCGGGGGTAAATTCTACTTTATGCAGCAATGCGATCAGTTCATCGTAACAACCATGAACGTCGCCAATAAGGTATGTCGCCATATTCTTTTAATGAATGAGTGTGGGAACGGCGAGTCGGAATACGGGAATGTCGATGCTGAAAGGGACGCCATTTTCATCGATCATTTCGTAGTGACCCTGCATGGTGCCCAGCGGGGTTTCAATGATTGCACCGCTGGTGTACTGGTACTCTTCGCCAGGCGCGATAAGTGGCTGGACGCCAACCACTCCTTCGCCCTGGACTTCGGTTTCACGGCCATTGCCATTGGTGATCAGCCAGTAACGCCCCAACAACTGCACTGGCGCTCGCCCCAGATTGCGTATGGTTACGGTATAAGCAAAAACGTAACGTTCATTATCAGGTGAAGATTGTGCCTCAATGTAGACGCTTTGAACCTGAATACACACTCGGGGCGAATTGATCATCGTTAACTCTCCTGCAAAGGCGCGTTCTCCGCCAGATAGTTCGCCATCTGGCAATATTGCGCGACAGAGATATTTTCCGCTCGCATCGCCGGGTCGATCCCCATTCCGGTTAACACCTCGACGCTAAACAGGTTGCCGAGGCTGTTACGAATGGTTTTACGACGCTGGTTAAAGGCTTCGGTGGTGATGCGGCTCAACACGCGAACATCTTTAACCGGGTGAGGCATCGTTGCATGAGGGACCAGGCGCACGACGGCGGAATCCACTTTGGGTGGTGGTGTAAAGGCTGACGGCGGAACTTCCAGTACCGGGATCACGTTGCAATAGTATTGCGCCATGACGCTTAATCGACCATACGCTTTGCTGTTCGGTCCTGCAACCAGACGATTCACCACCTCTTTTTGCAACATAAAGTGCATGTCGGCAATGGCATCAGTATAGCTAAACAGATGGAACATCAACGGCGTGGAGATGTTATAAGGCAGGTTGCCGAAAACACGCAGCGGCTGACCCATTTTCTCGGCCAGTTCGCCAAAGTTAAAGGTCATCGCATCCTGCTGATAAATCGTCAGTTTCGGGCCTAAGAATGGATGCGTTTGCAGACGTGCCGCCAGATCGCGGTCAAGTTCGATGACCGTCAGCTGGTCCAGACGTTCGCCGACCGGCTCGGTCAATGCCGCAAGACCGGGGCCGATTTCGACCATTGCCTGGCCCTTTTGCGGGTTAATGGCAGAAACAATGCTGTCGATCACGAACTGATCGTTGAGAAAGTTTTGCCCGAAGCGTTTACGGGCTAAGTGGCCCTGGTGGACTCGATTATTCATTGGGTGTTAACAATCATTTTGATGGCGAGATTAAGCGCCGTAATAAAACTGCCGACATCGGCTTCGCCACGTCCCGCCAGTTCAAGCGCGGTGCCGTGGTCCACTGATGTGCGAATAAAGGGCAGGCCCAGCGTAATGTTCACACCGCGCCCGAAGCCCTGGTATTTTAGCACGGGAAGACCCTGATCGTGGTACATCGCCAGCACGGCGTCGGCGTTATCGAGATATTTCGGCTGAAACAGGGTATCGGCAGGCAGCGGCCCGTTGAGTTTCATTCCCTGCGCCCGCAGCTCGTCGAGCACCGGAATAATGGTGTCTATCTCTTCCGTACCCATATGACCGCCTTCGCCCGCGTGCGGATTCAGCCCGCAGACCAGAATGCGCGGTTCGGCAATACCAAATTTTGTACGCAAATCGTGATGCAAAATAGCAATCACTTCGTGCAAAAGTGCAGGGGTGATAGCATCTGCGATATCGCGCAGCGGTAAATGCGTCGTTGCCAGCGCCACGCGAAGTTCTTCGGTCGCCAGCATCATCACCACTTTTTTCGCCTGCGAACGCTCTTCGAAAAACTCGGTATGACCGGTAAACGGAATGCTTGCGTCGTTAATGACGCCTTTATGCACGGGGCCTGTGATCAGCGCAGCAAATTCACCGTTCAGACAGCCATCACACGCTCGCGCCAGCGTCTCCACCACGTAATGCCCATTTTCAATCGCTAACTGCCCCGCAGTGACAGATTCACGTAGCGCGACAGGAAGTAGCGTTAATGTGCCCGTAGTTTGCGGTTGTGCAGGGGAGTTGGGGGAATAAGGGCGGAGGGTGAGCGGCAAACCGAGCATCGCTGCCCGGTCGGTAAGGAGAGTGGCATCGGCACAAACAACCAGTTCGACCGGCCACTCACGCTGTGCAAGCTGGACAACTAAGTCCGGGCCAATCCCGGCGGGCTCGCCGGGAGTGATCACAACACGTTGGGTTTTAACCATTAGTTGCTCAGGATTTTAACGTAGGCGTTGGCACGTTGTTCCTGCATCCAGCTTGCTGCTTCTTCCGAGAACTTACGGTTCATCAGCATGCGGTATGCACGATCTTTCTGCGCAGCGTCGGTTTTATCGACATTACGGGTATCCAGCAGTTCGATTAAATGCCAGCCGAATGAAGAGTGAACCGGTGCACTCATTTGACCTTTGTTCAGGCGGGTCAGGGCGTCACGGAAGGCTGGATCGAAAATATCTGGTGTAGCCCAGCCGAGATCACCGCCCTGGTTAGCAGAACCTGGATCCTGCGAGAACTCTTTCGCTGCGGCAGCAAAAGTCGTTTTACCACTCTTGATATCAGCAGCAATTTGCTCCAGTTTCACGCGGGCCTGTTCGTCAGTCATGATCGGCGACGGTTTCAGCAGAATATGGCGAGCATGAACTTCGGTCACCGAGATATTTTTGCTTTCGCCGCGCAGGTCGTTAACTTTCAGAATATGGAAGCCAACGCCGGAACGAATCGGGCCAACAATGTCGCCTTTCTTCGCGGTGCTTAATGCCTGGGCGAAGATCCCCGGCAACTCCTGAATACGGCCCCACCCCATCTGGCCGCCGTTCAGCGCCTGCTGGTCGGCAGAATGAGCAATCGCCAGCTTACCGAAATCAGCGCCGTTACGCGCCTGATCGACAATGGCGCGCGCCTGGCTTTCCGCTTCGTTCACCTGATCAGAGGTCGGGTTTTCCGGCAGCGGGATCAGGATGTGGCTCAGGTTCAGCTCAGTGCTGGCGTCGTTTTGGTTACCCACCTGCTGCGCCAGGGATTCGACTTCCTGCGGCAGGATGGTGATGCGACGACGCACCTCGTTGTTACGCACTTCAGAGATAATCATCTCTTTGCGGATCTGGTTACGATAAGTGTTGTAGTTCAGACCATCGTAAGCCAGACGGCTGCGCATCTGATCCAGCGTCATGTTGTTCTGTTTCGCGATGTTAGCAATCGCCTGATCCAGCTGCTCATCGGAGATTTTCACTCCCATTTTCTGCCCCATCTGCAGGATGATTTGATCCATGATCAAACGTTCCATGATTTGGTGGCGCAGCGTCGCGTCATCAGGAAGCTGCTGCCTTGCCTGCGCAGCGTTCAGTTTTACCGACTGCATTAATCCATCAACGTCGCTTTCCAGCACGACGCCGTTATTGACGACGGCTGCGACTTTATCGACTACCTGGGGGGCAGCGAAACTGGTATTCGCGATCATGGCGATACCGAGAAGCAGCGTTTTCCAGTTCTTCATACTTTTTCCATTTCAATTAACCGCACTGCGGATTACGTGGTAAATCAACAAATCACAAAGTGTTTTGATACGGCAGAATGTTCGAACGCAGCATCTCTTGCGTACCCAGACCGTAGTTGGAGCTCAGGCCGCGAAGTTCGATGTTAAAGCCGATTGCGTTGTCATATACCGCATGTTGTTTATCGTTATCCCAACCGTTCAGCTTCCGCTCGTAACCGACGCGAATTGCATAGCAGCAGGAGCTGTATTGCACACCTAACATAGAGTCGGCTTGCTTGTTCGCATTGGTGTCGTAGTAGTAGGCCCCAACAATGGACCAACGATCGGCAATTGGCCTGCTGGCGACAGCACCTACCTGCGAAATACCATTCTTATATTGCTCAGCAGTGGAATAGTACTTAGGCAGCGTAGCCTGAATATATTCCGGGCTGGCGTAATGGTAATTCAGCTGTACCAGACGGTCTTCATCCCGACGGTATTCAATGCTGGAGTTACTGGTCGCTACGTTATCCAGACGTGTATCGTACTGAATCCCGCCACGCAATCCCCAACGCTCGGAGATACGCCAGTAGGTGTCGCCTGCCCACACCAGTGAGCCCGTTTTGTCGTCATTCTCCCATGTTATGTTGTCATCGCCAGTGCGAGACTCCGTGAAATAGTAGATTTGACCAACGGAAATATTAAAACGTTCAACGGCAGCATCATCATATATGCGAGATGTGACACCGGTCGTCACCTGGTTAGCGGAGGCAATACGGTCAAGACCGCCGTAAGTCCGGTCCCGGAACAGGCCAGAGTAGTCAGATTGCAGCAGAGACGAGTCGTAGTTATAGATGTCGCTCTGATCGCGATACGGCACGTACAAATACTGCGCGCGCGGTTCCAGCGTTTGGGTATAACCCGGAGCCAGCATTTCCATATCGCGTTCAAAGACCATTTTGCCGTCAACTTTGAATTGCGGCATTACGCGGTTAACGGATTCGTCCAGCTTGGTCGTGTTTCTGGAGTTATACCAGTCAAGATTGGTTTGCTGATAATGGGTTGCCAGAAACTTCGCTTCGGTATTGATGCTGCCCCAGTTATTAGAGAGCGGCAAATTGATGGTCGGTTCCAGGTGAACACGGGTTGCTTCAGGCATGTCGTCTCTGGTGTTAACAAAGTGCACTGCCTGGCCGTAAATACGCGTATCAAACGGACCAACATCATTCTGGTAGTAATTAACGTCTAACTGCGGCTCTGCCGAGTAGCTACTGGTGTTCTGTTCGCTGAAAACCTGGAACTGCTTGGTTGAAACGGTGGCATTGAAGTTTTGCACCGCATAGCCAACGCTGAATTTTTGCGTTGCGTAGCCGTCAGTACTGGAACCGTACTTGTTATCGAAATCATTGAAGTAGCTAGGATCGCTGACCTTGGTGTAGTCGACGTTGAAACGCCACACCTGATCCATGACCCCGGAGTGGTTCCAGTAGAATAACCAACGACGTGAACTGTCATCGTTCGGGTGTTCATCTTCATAGACTTTATCTGAAGGCAGATAGTCCAGTTCCATCAAGCCAGCGCCCGCCTGGGAGAGGTAGCGGAATTCGTTCTCCCACATGATGTTGCCACGACGATGCATATAATGCGGCGTGATGGTGGCATCCATATTTGGCGCGATGTTCCAGTAATATGGCAGGTAGAACTCAAAGTAGTTGGTGGTGGTGTACTTGGCGTTCGGGATCAAGAAACCAGAGCGACGTTTGTCACCCACCGGCAACTGCAAATAGGGGCTATAAAAGATCGGTACCGGACCCACCTTAAAGCGGGCGTTCCAGATCTCCGCAACTTGTTCTTCGCGGTCATGAATAATTTCGCTACCTACCACGCTCCAGGTGTCAGAACCCGGCAGACAGGAGGTAAAGCTACCGTTATCCAGAATGGTATAGCGGTTTTCGCCACGTTGTTTCATCAGGTCCGCTTTACCGCGACCCTGGCGACCCACCATCTGGTAATCACCTTCCCAGACGTTGGTATCTTTGGTGTTCAGATTCGCCCAGCCTTTCGGCCCTTTGAGGATCACCTGGTTATCGTCGTAATGGACATTACCGAGCGCATCAACGGTACGTACCGGCTCCGGTTGTCCTGGTGCCTCTTTTTGATGGAGCTGCACTTCGTCGGCCTGCAGACGGCTGTTACCCTGCATGATATCCACGCTGCCAGTAAACACGGCGTCATCCGGGTAGTCCCCTTTCGCGTGGTCAGCATTGATAGTCACGGGTAAGTCATTGGTATCGCCCTGTACCAGAGGACGGTCATAGCTTGGCACGCCCAACATGCACTGTGAGGCGAGGTCGGCTGCCAGTCCCTGTTGACTATAAAGGGCGGTGGCAATCATGGTGGCCAGGAGAGTGGGGATACGTTTTTTCATACGTTGATTTTATTGTTCCATCATCGGTAACGTTGCGCGTGACAAACGGTCAGAGACTAACGTACTTGTCATCTCTACGCTAGTGTTAATCCTGTCCGAATAGCGTCAGTGGTGTTAGGCACGGCATTGAATGACAGGTATGATAATGCAAATTATAGGCGATGTCCCACAATTGACCGCAGCCGGAAAACGGTAAAAGCACCTTTATATTGTGGGAGATAGCCCTGATATCCGTGTGTCGATTTGGGGAATATATGCAGTATTGGGGAAAAATCATTGGCGTGGCCGTGGCCTTACTGATGGGCGGCGGCTTTTGGGGCGTAGTGTTAGGCCTGTTAATTGGCCATATGTTTGATAAAGCCCGTAGCCGTAAAATGGCGTGGTTCGCCAACCAGCGTGAGCGTCAGGCGCTGTTTTTTGCCACCACTTTTGAAGTGATGGGGCATTTAACCAAATCCAAAGGTCGCGTCACGGAGGCTGATATTCATATCGCCAGCCAGTTGATGGACCGAATGAACCTTCATGGCGCTTCCCGTACTGCGGCGCAAAACGCGTTCCGGGTGGGAAAATCAGATAATTACCCGCTGCGCGAAAAGATGCGCCAGTTTCGCAGTGTCTGCTTTGGTCGTTTTGACTTAATTCGTATGTTTCTGGAGATCCAGATTCAGGCGGCGTTTGCTGATGGTTCACTGCACCCGAATGAACGGGCGGTGCTGTATGTCATTGCTGAAGAATTAGGGATCTCCCGCGCCCAGTTTGACCAGTTTTTGCGCATGATGCAGGGCGGTGCACAGTTTGGCGGCGGTTATCAGCAGCAATCTGGCGGTGGTAACTGGCAGCAAGCGCAGCGTGGCCCGACGCTGGAAGATGCCTGTAATGTGCTGGGCGTGAAGCCGACGGATGATGCGACCACCATCAAACGTGCCTACCGTAAGCTGATGAGTGAACACCATCCCGATAAGCTGGTGGCGAAAGGTTTGCCGCCTGAGATGATGGAGATGGCGAAGCAGAAAGCGCAGGAAATTCAGCAGGCATATGAGCTGATAAAGCAGCAGAAAGGGTTTAAATAAGTTTTAAACTGTAGGCCTGATAAGACGCGGCCCGCGTCGCATCAGGCAATCGGCGCACAATTGCCGGATGCGGCGTGAACGCCTTATCCGCCTACCGAACTGCGCCAGCGTGACGATTAAAAATCCGCTGGCGCTTTAAACGTCATACTATTGCCATACGCCGGATGGGTAATCGTCAACATCTCTGCATGTAGCAACAAACGCGGTGCCATCGCTCTCGCTTCTGGTGATGCATAAAAACGATCGCCGAGAATCGGATGCCCCAGCGCCAGCATATGCACACGCAATTGATGCGAACGCCCGGTAATCGGTTTTAACACCGCTCTTGCCGTGTTATCCGCCGCATACTCCACCACTTCATATTCCGTCTGCGCAGGTTTACCCGTTTCGTAACAGACTTTCTGTTTCGGGCGGTTTGGCCAGTCGCAAATCAGCGGCAGATCCACCAGACCTTCTGCGGGGGATGGATGCCCCCAGACGCGGGCCACATACTGCTTTTTCGGCTCGCGCTCGCGGAACTGGCGTTTTAACTCCCGCTCCGCGGCTTTGGTCAGCGCCACTACAATCACGCCGCTGGTAGCCATATCCAGACGATGCACCGATTCTGCCTGCGGATAATCACGCTGAATGCGCGTCATCACGCTGTCTTTGTGCTCTTCCAGACGACCCGGCACTGACAACAAACCGCTCGGCTTGTTGACCACCATAATATGGTCATCCTGATACAGGATAACCAACCAGGGTTCCTGCGGTGGATTGTAGTTTTCCATCCCCATTTTCGGCTCCGTTACTGATGCGTTACAACGATCAAACGCAGGGCATCCAGACGCCAACCTGCCTGATCCAGGCTTTCCATTACCTGCTGACGGTTGCTCTCAATGGCGGTCAGTTCGTCGTCACGAATGTTCGGGTTCACTGCACGCAGAGCTTCCAGACGAGACAGCTCGGCAGACAGTTTTTCGTCGGCTTCGTTACGCGCTGCATCAATCAATGCACGGGCAGATTTCTCGATCTGCGCTTCACCCAGTTGAAGGATAGCGTGAACATCCTGCTGCACGGTGTTAACCAGTTTGCTGCCGGTGTGACGGTTAACCGCGTTAAGCTGGCGGTTAAAGGTTTCAAACTCTACCTGCGCCGCCAGGTTGTTGCCGTTTTTATCCAGCAGCATACGTACCGGCGTCGGTGGCAGGAAGCGGTTGAGCTGCAACTGCTTCGGAGCCTGGGCTTCAACCACATAAATCAGTTCCACCAACAGCGTACCTACCGGCAACGCTTTGTTTTTTAACAGTGAAATCGTGCTGCTACCGGTATCGCCAGAAAGGATCAGATCCAGACCGTTGCGGATCAGCGGATGCTCCCAGGTAATAAACTGTGCATCTTCACGCGCCAGCGCCACTTCACGATCAAAGGTGATGGTGATGCCATCTTCCGACAGGCCAGGGAAGTCCGGCACCAGCATATGATCGGACGGCGTCAGCACGATCATGTTGTCGCCGCGATCGTCCTGATTGATACCGATAATATCGAACAGGTTCATGGCGAAGGCGATCAGGTTGGTATCGTCATCCTGCTCTTCAATGCTTTCTGCCAGTGCCTGGGCTTTTTCGCCACCGTTGGAGTGGATTTCCAGCAGGCGGTCACGACCCTGTTCCAGCTGTGCTTTCAGCGCTTCATGTTGCTCGCGGCAGCTTTTGATCAGATCGTCAAAGCCTTCGGTTTGATCCGGTGAAGCCAGATAGTTAATCAGATCGTTGTATACGCTATCGTAAATAGTGCGTCCGGTCGGGCAGGTGTGCTCAAATGCATCCAGACCTTCGTGATACCAGCGCACCAGCACCGACTGAGCGGTTTTCTCCAGATAAGGCACATGGATCTGAATATCGTGCGCCTGGCCGATACGATCCAGACGACCAATACGCTGCTCCAGTAGATCCGGGTTGAATGGCAGGTCAAACATCACCATGTGGCTGGCGAACTGAAAGTTACGTCCTTCAGAACCGATTTCTGAGCACAGCAGTACCTGTGCGCCGGTGTCTTCTTCGGCAAACCAGGCGGCAGCGCGGTCACGTTCGATAATCGACATACCTTCGTGGAACACCGCAGCGCGAATACCTTCACGTTCGCGCAGTACCTGCTCCAGTTGCAGCGCAGTGGCAGCTTTGGCGCAGATCACCAGCACTTTCTGAGAGCGATGGCTGGTCAGGTAGCCCATCAGCCACTCAACGCGCGGATCGAAGTTCCACCAGGTGGCGTTATCACCTTCAAATTCCTGATAAATACGCTCCGGGTAGAGCATATCGCGAGCACGATCTTCCGCACTTTTACGTGCGCCCATAATGCCGGAGACTTTAATAGCCGTCTGATACTGCGTCGGTAGCGGCAGCTTAATGGTGTGCAGCTCGCGTTTCGGGAATCCTTTCACACCGTTACGCGTGTTACGGAACAGCACGCGGCTGGTGCCGTGGCGATCCATCAGCATCGAAACCAGCTCCTGACGGGCGCTCTGGGCATCTTCGCTGTCGCTGTTTGCTGCCTGCAACAGCGGCTCGATATCCTGCTCGCCGATCATCTCGCCGAGCATGTTCAGTTCGTCATTGCTCAGTTTGTTACCTGCCAGCAGAATGGCAACGGCGTCCGCAACCGGACGATAATTTTTCTGCTCTTCAACGAACTGCGCAAAATCGTGGAAACGGTTCGGGTCCAGCAGACGCAGACGGGCGAAGTGGCTTTCCATCCCCAGCTGTTCCGGGGTCGCGGTCAGCAGCAGAACGCCCGGCACGTGCTCTGCCAGTTGTTCAATGGCCTGATATTCACGGCTTGGCGCATCTTCGCTCCACACCAGGTGATGCGCTTCATCGACCACCAGCAGGTCCCATTCGGCTTCACAGAGATGTTCCAGGCGCTGTTTGCTACGACGGGCAAAATCCAGCGAGCAAATCACCAGCTGTTCGGTGTCAAACGGGTTGTAAGCATCGTGCTGAGCTTCGGCATAACGCTCATCATCAAACAGAGCAAAGCGCAGGTTGAAACGGCGCAGCATTTCTACCAGCCACTGATGCTGTAAGGTTTCCGGGACGATAATCAGCACACGTTCAGCAGCGCCAGAGAGCAGTTGCTGATGCAGGATCATCCCGGCTTCAATGGTTTTCCCTAAACCCACTTCGTCAGCCAGCAGGACGCGCGGCGCGTGGCGGCGACCAACATCATGAGCGATGTTGAGCTGATGCGGGATCAGGCTGGTACGCTGACCGCGCAGGCCGCTGTACGGCATACGGAACTGTTCGCTGGAATACTTACGCGCGCGATAACGCAGCGCAAAGCGGTCCATACGGTCAATCTGCCCGGCAAACAGACGGTCCTGCGGTTTGCTGAACACCAGTTTGCTATCAAGGAAAACTTCACGCAGGGCTACGCCGGACTCTTCAGTATCCAGGCGAGTACCGATATAGGTCAGCAAGCCATTTTCTTCTTTTACTTCTTCGACTTGCATCTGCCAGCCGTCATGGCTGGTAATGGTATCACCAGGGTTGAACATCACGCGGGTCACGGGGGAATCACTGCGTGCGTACAGACGGTTTTCACCAGTAGATGGGAAAAGTAAAGTGACAGTTCGCGCATCCACCGCGACAACGGTTCCAAGTCCCAATTCGCTTTCTGTATCGCTGATCCAGCGTTGACCAAGTGTAAAAGGCATATGTGTTCGGCTCTATATCTTTAATTGCAGGCAATAACCACCCGCTACCGTGCTTATGAGGTAGTGGTGTTATTCAGGTCCAGGAATGGAAAGGGCGCTATGGTACTGGATGGCAAAGCATTCGTCACGCATCAAAATGGTATCTGGCGAACTCTTTTTTTGCTCAAAATAGCCCAAGTTGCCCGGTCATAAGTGTAGCAAAATTATCCTCAATAAAAGGGAGTATTCCCTCCGCCACGGGTTGTAGCTGGCGGGTCAGATAGTGTTCGTAATCCAGTGGTGAACGTTGGTAGTCCAGCGGCTCCGGGCCGTTGGTGGTCCATACGTACTTAATGGTGCCGCGATTCTGATATTGCAAGGGGCGACCGCGCTTTTGATTTTCTTCATCGGCAAGGCGAGCGGCGCGTACATGAGGCGGAACATTACGCTGATATTCGCTCAGCGGACGGCGAAGGCGTTTACGGTAAACCAGCCGCGCATCCAGTTCACCCGCCATCAGTTTGTCGATGGTTTGGCGGACGTACTCCTGATATGGCTCGTTGCGGAAGATACGCAGGTACAGCTCCTGCTGAAACTGCTGGGCCAGCGGCGTCCAGTCGGTGCGCACGGTTTCCAGCCCTTTAAACACCATCCGCTGCTTGTCGCCCTCCTGAATCAGCCCGGCGTAGCGCTTTTTACTGCCGGTATCAGCTCCGCGAATGGTTGGCATAAGAAAACGGCAGAAATGAGTTTCATACTCCAGTTCTAATGCGCTGGTCAGCCGTTGTTTTTGCAGCGTTTCCGCCCACCAGGCGTTAACGTGCTGCACCAGTGCACGACCGATTTTCGCCGCCTCTTCTTCCGAATGTGCACCTTTTAGCCAGACAAAAGTCGAGTCGGTATCTCCGTAGATAACGTCGTAGCCCTGCGCTTCAATCAATGCTTTGGTCTGCCGCATGATCTGATGACCACGCATGGTGATCGACGATGCCAGGCGCGGATCGAAGAAGCGGCAGGCGGTGGTGCCGAGCACGCCATAAAAGGCATTCATAATGATCTTCAGCGCCTGCGAAAGCGGCTTATTACCCTGACGTTTGGCTTCATCGCGCCCGTGCCAGATGTTAGTCACAATCTCCGGCAGGCAATGTTTCTCCCGTGAGAACCAGGCATCGAGAAAACCTTCGGTACTGTGCTCTGGATCAGGTTGCGCCATGCCTTCAACCAGCCCGACGGGATCAATCAGAAAGGTGCGGATGATCGACGGGTACAGGCTTTTATAGTCCAGCACCAGCACTGAATCATAAAGCCCTGGCCGTGAATCCATCACGTAGCCGCCAGGGCTGGCGTGCGGCGGCACTTCGCCGAGATTAGGCGCGACATAACCAGCGCGATGCATTCGCGGAAAATAGAGATGACCAAACGCTGCCACCGAACCGCCGTGCCGATCCACCGGCAGGCCGTTCACCGTTGCTCGTTCGAGTAAAAATGGCATGATTTCAGTTTTGTGGAAGATCTGCGTCACCAGCTCGCAATCTTTCAGGTTATAAGTTGCCAGCGCAGGTTTATCTTCGGCGAAACGGCGGTCAATTTCGTCCATTCGAACCCACGGGTTATCGATAGATTTTCCTTCGCCTAATAGCTCCTGAGCGACAGTTTCCAGCGAGAATGAAGAGAAATTCCAGAACGCGGATTTCAGCGCCTCGATACCGTCGATAATTAGCCGACCTTTAGCCTGGGCAAAAAAGACGCCGTTTTTAAAGCCGTGCTCGCGCCACTCCAGCTCGCTATTATCGCGCCCAAGACGCAGCGGAAGACGGTAACGCTCGGCATGTTTTTGCAGCATTCGCAGATCGAACTGCACCACGTTCCAGCCGATGATCACATCGGGATTGTGGTTTGCAAACCAGGCGTTGAGTTTTTCCAGCAGCAGCGGGCGGCTGGCGACGTATTCCAGTTCGAAATCAAGCGAGGAGGCGTCGCCATTCTCCGGCCCCAGCATATAAACGATGCGCTGCCCGCAGCCTTCCAGGCCGATGCAGTACAGCTCACCGTGGCGGGTGGTTTCAATATCTATAGAAACCCACTTGAGCGGCGGACGATAGTCGGGATGCGGTTTCAGACGGGCATTAACGATAGTGCCATTGTGCATATCACCCTCGACCCACACCGGTGAGGTGATAAACCGCTCCATCAGATAGCGTTCTGGCGGGCGCACATCGGCCTCGTAGACGGTAACGCCACCTTCACGCAGGCGCTTTTCGTAATTCATCAATTGGCGATGGGCGCGACAGTAAAGGCCATACACCGGCTGGCGGTGAAAATCCTTTAACGCCAGCGGTGTCAGACGAAAGCCTTGTTCACCCTGCAAAATATGCTGAGCGCGGGGAACCTGATCGGCGTGAATAAACGCCACGGACTCTTGCGGTGCAAGCGTAACCTGCAACGGCCCGTTGTCCGTCGCCAGCCAGAAGGAGACTTCTGTCCCTTGCGGGGTGTCCCGCCAGTGTCGGGTTAAGATAAAACCTGCCTGCGCCACGCTGAAAATCCATCAAAAAACCAGGCTTGAGTATAGCCTGGTTTCGTTTGATTGGCTGTGGTTTTATACAGTCATTACTGCCCGTAATATGCCTTCGCGCCATGCTTACGCAGATAGTGTTTATCCAGCAGCGTTTGCTGCATATCCGGTAACTGCGGCGCTAACTGACGGCAGAATATCCCCATATAAGCGACCTCTTCCAGCACGATGGCGTTATGCACCGCATCTTCGGCATTTTTGCCCCATGCAAACGGGCCGTGGGAATGGACCAGAACGCCGGGCATTTGCGCTGCATCGATACCCTGTTTTTCAAAGGTTTCTACGATGACGTTACCGGTTTCCCACTCATATTCGCCGTTGATTTCTGCGTCGGTCATTTTGCGGGTGCAGGGAATGGTGCCGTAGAAATAGTCGGCGTGGGTGGTGCCGGTTGCTGGAATCGACTGACCCGCCTGCGCCCAGATGGTGGCGTGGCGCGAGTGCGTATGCACAATGCCGCCAATGGAGGGGAATGCCTGATAGAGCAGCCGGTGAGTTGGCGTGTCGGAGGAGGGCTTTTTCGTACCTTCAACCACTTCACCGGTTTCGATGCTAACCACGACCATATCGTCAGCGGTCATGACGCTGTAATCGACGCCGGAAGGTTTGATCACAAAGACGCCGCGCTCGCGATCAACGGCGCTGACGTTGCCCCATGTGAGCGTGACCAGGTTGTGTTTTGGCAGCGCCAGGTTGGCTTCTAATACCTGGCGTTTGAGATCTTCTAACATGTTGACTCCTTCGTGCCGGATGCGCTTCGCTTATCCGGTCTACAAAATCGCAGCGCGTAGGCCTGATAAGACGCGCCAGCGTCGCATCAGGCGTTGAATGCCGGATGCGCTTTGCTTATCCGGCCTACAAAATCGCAGCGTGTAGGCCAGATAAGACGAGTCAGCGTCGCATCAGGCGTTACATACCTGATGTGGCTACTTAGCGACGAAATCCGTAATACACTTCGTTCCAGCGCAGTGCGTCTTTAAACGCTGGCAGGCGGGTGTCGTTATCAATCACCGTGATTTCAATGTCGTGCATCTCGGCGAACTGGCGCATATCGTTGAGGTTCAGCGCATGGCTGAAGACGGTATGGTGCGCGCCACCAGCGAGGATCCACGCTTCGGAAGCAGTTGGCAGATCCGGTTGCGCTTTCCACAGTGCATTAGCCACCGGCAGTTTCGGCAGGGAGTGCGGTGTTTTCACCGTGTCGATACAGTTAACCAGCAGACGGTAACGATCGCCGAGATCAATCAGGCTGGCGACAATCGCTGGACCGGTTTGGGTATTGAAGATCAGTCGGGCAGGATCGTCCTTACCACCAATACCGAGATGCTGAACGTCGAGGATCGGTTTCTCTTCTACGGCAATCGACGGGCAGACTTCCAGCATATGGGAGCCGAGCACCAGGTCATTACCTTTCTCGAAGTGATAGGTGTAGTCCTCCATAAAGGAGGTGCCGCCCTGCAGACCGGTTGACATCACCTTCATGATGCGAAGCAGGGCGGCGGTTTTCCAGTCGCCTTCGCCCGCAAAGCCGTAACCCTGCTGCATCAGACGCTGTACGGGCAGACCTGGAAGCTGTTTCAGACCGTGCAAATCTTCAAAGGTGGTGGTGAACGCGTGGAAGCCACCTTGTTCCAGGAAACGCTTCATCCCCAGCTCAATACGCGCCGCTTCCAGCACGTTCTGTCGTTTTTCGCCGTGGATTTGTGTGGCAGGCGTCATGGTGTAGCAGCTTTCGTACTCATCGACCAGCGCGTTAACATCGCCGTCGCTGATGGAGTTCACCACCTGCACCAGATCGCCAACCGCCCAGGTATTGACGGAGAAACCGAACTTGATCTGTGCGGCAACTTTATCGCCATCGGTGACCGCCACTTCACGCATGTTATCGCCAAATCGGCAGACTTTCAGATGACGGGTATCCTGTTTAGAGACCGCCTGACGCATCCAGGAGCCGATACGCTCATGGGCTTGTTTATCCTGCCAGTGACCGGTAACGACGGCATGTTGCTGACGCATACGCGCGCCAATGAAGCCGAACTCGCGACCGCCATGTGCAGTCTGGTTCAGGTTCATAAAGTCCATATCGATACTGTCCCACGGCAGCGCCGCGTTGAACTGGGTGTGGAATTGCAGCAACGGTTTGTTGAGCATGGTCAGGCCGTTGATCCACATTTTGGCCGGGGAGAAGGTGTGCAGCCACACCACCAGACCAGCGCAACGATCGTCGTAATTCGCGTCGCGGCAAATAGCGGTGATTTCATCCGGCGTGGTGCCCAGCGGTTTCAACACCAGTTTGCAGGGCAGTTTCGCTTCCGTATTCAGCGCATTAACAACGTGCTCGGCATGTTGGGTGACCTGACGCAGGGTTTCCGGGCCATACAGATGCTGGCTGCCAATGACAAACCACACTTCATAATTATCAAAAATCGTCATTATCGTGTCCTTATAGAGTCGCAACGGCCTGGGCAGCCTGTGCCGGGGCGGAAGTTGGAAGATAGTGTTGTTCGGCGCTCATCGCCCATTGCTGATAGCGGCGATAAAGCTGTTCAAAGCGTTGTGCCTGTTCGCTGCGCGGTTGCAGGGTTTTCTCTACCGCACTGGCCATTTTTTGCTGGGCTGATGGGATGTCTGCGTGCACTTTCGCGGCGACGGCAGCAAAAATCGCCGCACCGAGCGCACAGCACTGGTCAGAGGCAACAATTTGCAGCGGGCGATTCAGCACGTCGCAGCAGGCCTGCATAATGACCTGGTTTTTCCGCGCGATGCCGCCCAGCGCCATCACGTTATTGACGGCGATCCCCTGATCGGTAAAGCACTCCATGATTGCGCGTGCGCCAAAGGCGGTGGCAGCAATCAAACCGCCGAACAGCAGCGGAGTGTCGGTAGCGAGGTTAAGATCGGTAATCACCCCTTTCAGGCGTTGGTTAGCGTTTGGCGTGCGACGACCGTTAAACCAGTCGAGCACCACCGGCAGGTGATCCAGAGACGGATTTTTGGCCCATGCTTCGGTCAGCGCCGGAAGCAGTTGTTTCTGGCTGGCGTTGATTTGCGCTTTCAGTTCCGCATGCTGGGCGGCAAGCTGTTCCAGCGGCCAGCCGAGTACGCGACCAAACCAGGCGTAGATATCACCAAACGCCGATTGGCCTGCTTCCAGACCGATAAATCCAGGCACCACGCTGCCATCAACCTGACCGCAAATACCTTTAACTGCCCGCTCGCCAACGCTCTGTTTGTCGGCAATCAGAATGTCGCAGGTGGAAGTACCGATAACTTTTACCAGTGCGTTAGGCTGTGCGCCTGCGCCAACTGCGCCCATTCCGGGCATAAGGTGCCCACCGGAATATCGGCAGTCCAGGTGTCAGTGAACAGCGGGGAAGGCAAATGGCGATTGAGGATCGGGTCCAGCTCATCAAAGAAACTGGCTGGCGGCAAGCCGCCCCAGCTTTCGTGCCACAGAGATTTATGCCCGGCGCTGCAACGTCCGCGACGAATATCCTGCGGGCGGGTGGTACCGGAAAGCAGAGCTGGCACCCAGTCGCACAGCTCAATCCACGATGCGGCAGATTGCGCCACGGCGCTGTCCTGGCGAGTCACATGCAGGATTTTTGCCCAGAACCATTCGCTGGAATAAATACCGCCAATATAGCGGGAGTAGTCAACGTTGCCCGGCGCGTGGCACAAACGGGTAATCTCTTCCGCTTCTTCAACCGCAGTGTGGTCTTTCCACAATACGAACATCGCGTTCGGGTTTTCGGCAAACTCCGGGCGCAGCGCCAGCACGTTACCGTCGGCATCAATCGGTGCGGGCGTCGAGCCGGTACTGTCAACGCCAATCCCGACCACAGCTGCGCGCTGTTCGACGCTAAGCTCTGCAAGCACGGTTTTCAGTGCCGCTTCCATTGACTCAATGTAGTCACGCGGATGATGACGGAACTGGTTATTCGGGGCATCACAAAATTGCCCTTTTTGCCAACGGGGATACCACTCTACGCTGGTGGCGATCTCTTCACCGCTGGCGCAGTCCACCGCCAAAGCTCGCACAGAATCACTGCCAAAATCGAGGCCAATTGCAATCGCCATCGTTTCACTCCATCCAAAAAAACGGGTATGGAGAAACAGTAGAGAGTTGCGATAAAAAGCGTCAGGTAGGATCCGCTAATCTTATGGATAAAAATGCTATGGCATAGCAAAGTGTGACGCCGTGCAAATAATCAATGTGGACTTTTCTGCCGTGATTATAGACACTTTTGTTACGCGTTTTTGTCATGGCTTTGGTCCCGCTTTGTTACAGAATGCTTTTAATAAGCGGGGTTACCGGTTGGGTTAGCGAGAAGAGCCAGTAAAAGACGCAGTGACGGCAATGTCTGATGCAATATGGACAATTGGTTTCTTCTCTGAATGGCGGGAGTATGAAAAGTATGGCTGAAGCGCAAAATGATCCCCTGCTGCCGGGATACTCGTTTAATGCCCATCTGGTGGCGGGTTTAACGCCGATTGAGGCCAACGGTTATCTCGATTTTTTTATCGACCGACCGCTGGGAATGAAAGGTTATATTCTCAATCTCACCATTCGCGGTCAGGGGGTGGTGAAAAATCAGGGACGAGAATTTGTCTGCCGACCGGGTGATATTTTGCTGTTCCCGCCAGGAGAGATTCATCACTACGGTTGTCATCCGGAGGCTCGCGAATGGTATCACCAGTGGGTTTACTTTCGTCCGCGCGCCTACTGGCATGAATGGCTTAACTGGCCGTCAATATTTGCCAATACGGGTTTCTTTCGCCCGGATGAAGCGCACCAGCCGTATTTCAGCGACCTGTTTGGGCAAATCATTAACGCCGGGCAAGGGGAAGGGCGCTATTCGGAGCTGCTGGCGATAAATCTGCTTGAGCAATTGTTACTGCGGCGCATGGAAGCGATTAACGAGTCGCTCCATCCACCGATGGATAATCGTGTACGCGAGGCTTGTCAGTACATCAGCGATCACCTGGCAGACAGCAATTTTGATATCGCCAGCGTCGCACAGCATGTTTGCTTGTCGCCGTCGCGTCTGTCACATCTTTTCCGCCAGCAGTTAGGGATTAGCGTCTTAAGCTGGCGCGAGGACCAACGTATCAGCCAGGCGAAGCTGCTTTTGAGCACCACCCGGATGCCTATCGCCACCGTCGGTCGCAATGTTGGTTTTGACGATCAACTCTATTTCTCGCGGGTATTTAAAAAATGCACCGGGGCCAGCCCGAGCGAGTTCCGTGCCGGTTGTGAAGAAAAAGTGAATGATGTAGCCGTCAAGTTGTCATAATTGGTAACGAATCAGACAATTGACGGCTTGACGGAGTAGCATAGGGTTTGCAGAATCCCTGCTTCGTCCATTTGACAGGCACATTATGCAAGCATTGCTGGAACACTTTATTACCCAATCTACCGTGTATTCATTGATGGCGGTGGTGTTGGTGGCCTTTCTGGAGTCGCTGGCGCTGGTCGGTTTGATTCTACCCGGTACGGTGCTGATGGCGGGGCTGGGAGCGCTGATTGGCAGCGGCGAGTTAAGTTTCTGGCACGCTTGGCTGGCAGGGATTGTCGGTTGTCTGCTGGGCGACTGGATCTCCTTCTGGCTGGGCTGGCGTTTTAAAAAGCCGTTGCATCGCTGGTCATTTCTGAAGAAAAACAAAGCATTACTCGATAAAACTGAACATGCGTTGCATCAACACAGCATGTTCACCATTCTGGTCGGTCGCTTTGTTGGCCCGACGCGTCCGCTGGTGCCAATGGTGGCGGGAATGCTGGATCTGCCGGTGGCAAAATTCATTACGCCGAATATTATCGGCTGCCTGCTGTGGCCACCGTTTTACTTCCTGCCTGGGATTCTGGCGGGCGCGGCGATCGATATTCCAGCCGGAATGCAGAGCGGCGAGTTTAAATGGTTGCTGCTGGCGACGGCGGTATTTTTGTGGGTTGGTGGCTGGCTGTGCTGGCGGTTATGGCGCAGCGGTAAAGCAACCGATCGTTTAAGTCATTATTTGTCGCGCGGCCGTTTGTTGTGGCTGACGCCGTTGATTTCTGCCATCGGCGTGGTGGCGCTGGTGGTGTTAATTCGCCACCCGTTGATGCCGGTGTATATCGATATTTTGCGTAAAGTGGTTGGGGTTTAGGGGATTGTCTTGTGCGGGTTGCCTCATGCGACGCTGACCGCGTCTTATCAGGCCTACAAAACGCACTGTCCGTAGGTCGGATAAGGTGTTCACGCCGCATCTGACAGTGCATACTAACCCGTAATCCCCAATATTGCCGAAGCACTCGCCTTACCGCTCAACAATTCTTCAGTCTTACCCTGCCAGGCGATGCGCCCGTCGGCGACCACCACCGAGCGTGTGGCGATCCGCGCCGCATCTTCCACACTGTGCGACACCATCAATAGCGTCATTTTTTGCTGCTGGCAGCTCGTGCTCACCAGCGTCAGCATCTCCTGACGTAACGCCGGATCGAGCGCAGAGAACGGTTCATCGAGCAATAAAATCGGCTGTTCGCGCACCAGACAACGCGCTAACGCCACGCGCTGTCGCTGACCGCCGGAAAGCTCGCCCGGTAACCGCGCCATTAAATTATCAATCCCCATCTGACGGGCAATCGCGTGCATTTTCTCCTGCTGTGCCGCGTTCAGTTTCAACCCCGGATTTAGCCCCAGCCCGATGTTCTGCGCGACCGTCAGGTGGCTGAACAGGTTGTTCTCCTGAAACAGCATCGACACCGGACGGCGTGACGGCGGCGTCGTGGTGTGATCAACGCCATCGATAGTCAGCGAACCGCTGGCTGGCGTCAGAAAACCGGCAATCAAATTCAGCAGGGTACTTTTACCCGCGCCGCTTGGCCCGAGGATTGCCACCTGCTCGCCGCGTTCTACCGTTAAGCTAAAACGCATCGGCAAATGGTGATAAAGCCAGGTGATATCAGTCAGTTTTAACATTTCGCCCCGGTAGTTTTTCAATCACGGTAAACAGCAGAAAACAGAGTAGTAGCAGAATTAACGCGGTGACCGCGCCGTCCTGGCTGCGATAGGAGCCAATTTGCTGGTAGAGATAAAACGGCAGGGTACGGAAATCATCGTTACCGAACAACGCCACTACGCCAAAATCACCAATCGACAGCACGCAGGCAAAAGCCAGCGCCTGCGCCAGTGGACGTTTCAGGGCGCGCAGCTCGACCACTTTTAAGCGCGACCAGCCTTCAATGCCCAGCGACTGACACAACATACTGTAGCGGGCGGTGATATCGCGCATCGGGTTTTCCAGTACTTTCAGCGCATAAGGGATCGCCATTAACGCATTGGTGAAAATCACAATGCCGTCAGCAGATTGTGGCAGGCCGATAGTGTTGTTGAGCAGTAAAAAGAAGCCGGTAGCCAGCACAATCCCCGGCATGGCGAGGATCAACATGCCGCTCATCTCCAGCGCCTGACCCGCCAGCATTTTCTGCCGCGCCCGCAGTTCGCGACTGCTCCATAGCAGCATCATGGTCAGCACTACGCACAATACACCTGCCGCCAGCGCAATACGCAACGAGGTCCACAGCGCCTGCCACAGCACCGGTTGTGCCAGCACTTCCGGCAACTGGCGATTTACCCCATCGACGATCACCGCCAGCAACGGTGGCAGCAACAGCAGCAGCGCCAGCACTATTAACACCGTGTCGCAAATGCGGCTATGCAGACGATCGTCCGGATCGCGCCAGCCTTGCAGCAGCGTGGTGCCGGGCGCAATGGCCTTACTTAGTCGCTGACTCAACAGCACCAGCCCAAGGCAACACACCATCTGGAGCAGCGCCAGCATCGCCGCGCGGGCAGGATCGTAGTCGTAACTCAGCGCCTGATAAATAGCCAGCTCGATAGTGGTTGCCTGCGGACCGCCGCCCAGCGATAGCACGGTGGCGAAGCTGGCGAAACAGAGCATAAAGATAAGCGCGGCAACCGGCGGGATTTGTCGCCGTAGCCACGGCCATTCGACGAAGCGGAAAAAATGCCAGCCGCGCATCCCAAGCTGGGCGGCAAGCTGACGTTGTTCGCCGGGAATGTTTTCCAGTGCCTGGAGTAATAAGCGGCTCGCCATCGGCAGATTAAAAAATACGTGCGCCAGCAAAATGCCTTGCAGGCCGTAGGGCGAAAAGGTCCACTCCAGACCGAGCGATTGGCAGAGCGATGCCAGCCAGCCCTGACGACCATAGACGCTAAGAATGCCGAAAACAGCAACTAGCACCGGGAGGATCAAGGTCATTGCGCACAGACGCAACAGCGCCAGCCGACCCGGAAAGCGCCTGCGATAGAGGGCGCGGGCGAGGAATATCGCGGGTACGACAGAGAGTAGCGCCGAGAGAAACGCCTGCCAGAAGGAGAAGCGCACCACATGCCACAGGTAGCTGTCCTGCCAGACTGCCACCCAGTTACCCTGCGGCGCGTTCCACCACAGGGCGAGAAACGCCGCGAGCGCAACCGCTACCACCAGCGTGGCGGCGCTTACACCTGGAATTAACCAGCCGGGAATTAACGGCTGACGGCGCGTTGCCATTCGCTAATCCATGCCTGACGTTGTGCCGCCACTTCAGCTGGTGTGAACTCCAGCGTGGTGGCCGGTTTGGTCAATTGTTCAAACCCGGCAGGCAGCGTGACATTTGCCACCGGATACATCCAGTTACCGGTTGGGATCGCATTCTGAAAAGCCGGAGAAACCATAAACTGGAGGAATTTTTGCGCCAGCTCCGGCTGCTTGCTGGCAGCGGTGCGGGCGGCGACTTCCACCTGCAGATAGTGACCTTCGCTAAAGTTCGCGGCGGCGTAGTTATCTTTTTTCTCTTCGAGAATGTGATAAGCCGGAGAGGTGGTGTAACTCAGTACCAGATCGCTTTCACCTTTTAAAAACAGGCCGTAGGCTTCGCTCCAGCCTTTGGTGACCGTGACGGTTTTCTTCGCCAGTTTTTGCCAGGCTTGTGGGGCGTCATCGCCATAGACTTTTTGCATCCACAACAGCAGACCCAGCCCCGGCGTGCTGGTACGCGGATCCTGATAAATCACCCGCCAGTTCTGATCGCTCTCAACCAATTCTTTCAGGCTTTGCGGCGGGTTTTTCAGTTTGTTCTTGTCATAGACGAAGGCGAAATAGCCGTAATCAAACGGGACGAAAGTGTCATTATTCCAGCCGCTGGGAACGTTAACGGCATCCGCTGCCACACCGCTTTTGGCAAATAGTCCGGTTTTACTGGCGGCGTCTAACAGATTGTTATCCAGCCCCAGCACCACATCGGCTTTACTATTTTTGCCTTCCATCCGTAGACGGTTGAGAAGCGAAACGCCATCTTCCAGCGCCACCAGTTTCAGTTCGCAGTTACAGTCGGCTTCAAAAGCTTTTTTGATCTTTGGACCAGGCCCCCAGTCGGCGGCGAAGGAATCGTAGGTATAAACAGTCAGAACGGGTTTAGCGAAAACGGGCGCTGTGCACAGCAACAGCAGGGGAAGACATTTTTTTAACACTTTGCACCTCAAAAAAGAGTGGCAAAGGACTTGAGAAGGAGCCTCAAATCCCTTCGCCGGCGTTATCCGGATCAGGTTCGACGGGTATTTTCTCAGCGCACGCGTTTGCGTGGCACCCCGTTGAGAACGGCGTTAGTGTAGTGATTTTGTTATCTACCAGCAATCATGGATCCGGTGGCGCAAACCACGCTGATTTAAAATCGAACCAGCCGAGGGTATTCATACGCAGGCCGCGCATACTGCGTTGTCCCTGAATGATCAGCCAGTGGTGGATAAGCGGCACCATTGCTTTACTGGCGACCAGTTGCTGGCACCAGTTCGCCAGGTTCATTTCGCCATTGCGCCAGCGGGCGGCGTCGGCTTGCCAGTCGATCGGAATACAGTGTTGGAGCAGCGGCACCTCGCACAAGTGCGCGAACAGCGAAAAATCCAGCGGCAGCGTAAAGTTGGCGCTATTAAGCCAGATATCGCTCTCGATCTCTCCTTCATGCCACTGATCGTAGCTGATCTCTTTGATTTCCAGCGTGACCTGGTGACTTGCCAGAATCTGCTGCATGATCCCGGCAATCACCCGATGCTCACTGTGATCCTGATAAAAGGTCAGGGTGAGGCTTTCCAGGCCAGCCGGTTTTTCGCTCTTTATGGTGCGGGCATGGTGCCAACGGGGGAGCAGTCCATAAGCCGGGAACCACAGTTGCTGGTACTGTTCCTCAGCGAAATAGACCAGATTAGTTGGAGAAAGCACATAGCTTACCCAGTCCCTGACTTGCTGATTCGCCCCGCGATGGGTGCGGCTGTCGAACAGTAAATAGTAGCAACCTTCCTCCAGGCGGCTTTCAATCTCTTTTTCCTCGCCCTGTGGACCTTTTAGCATCAGATCACCGGCTGGCTCGTCGGCAATTTCCGGCAGAACCCAGACGTTAACTTCGTCGATTAATGCCCGGTAACCGAAGAAGTCATCGAATGCCTGAATTTTCAGTTGATTGGTGCTGTTGCGAATCACCGCATACGGACCGGTGCCAATAGGATGGCTGGCAAAGTTACTGAGGGTTTCCCATTCGCACGGCAGGATCATCGCCGGAACTTGCCCCAGCAGTAACGGCAACCAGCGGTCCGGCTGCGTGAGATGGATATCCAGCGTCCAGGGCGTCGGCGACACAATGTCCGTAATATGCGAATAGAGCGGCAGCGTATTGATTCGTTTTAAAGAGGCGATCACGTCGTCCATTTCCAGTTCACGACCATGATGAAAATGGACTCCTGGACGCAAAAAGAAACGCCAGTGAAGCGGTGATATTTGCTGCCAGTGGTGGGCGATGTCTGCTTCCAGTTCCCCATTTTCCTCATTTATGCGCGTTAGCGAACTGAAGATTTGCCGGGCAATATGGGTTTCGGAACGGCGCAATGCGCTGCCAGGTAGCAGATTACGCAACGGACGATAGTAGAGCACGCGCAGGATGTGCCGCCCCTGGCGGAAGCTGCGGCCCAGATGAGAAACCAGCATTTGCCGCACAGTCGCTTTGTCGCCAACCAACTGCACTAGTTGGTCGATACGATCCTGCTCCAGCAGGTCTTCCGCCCGCTGTTGCTGAAGCGCCAGCCCGGTATAGAGGAATGTCAGACGCGAGCGTTTACCGCGCCCGACTTCCGCTTCCCACGTCAGCCAGCCGCGATCCTGCATGGTGTTGAGCAGGGTACGCATATGACGACGCGAGCAGCTCAATAACGCTGCCAGTTCGTTGAGCGTTGTGTCCTGCGATTTACCCTCGCAGCATTGCCACAGGCGGATGAACTGTTGTTGCAGACGAGCAGATGGCATAAAAGGGGAACTCCTGCGCAAAAGACAGCAATTTTATTTTCCCTATATTAAGTCAATAATTCCTAACGATGAAGCAAGGAGATGCCCCATGCGTCAGTTTTATCAGCACTATTTTACCGCGACAGCGAAGTTGTGCTGGTTGCGTTGGTTAAGCGTCCCACAACGATTAACCATGCTTGAAGGACTGATGCAGTGGGATGACCGCAATTCTGAAAGTTGACTTGCCTGCATCATGTGTGACTGAGTATTGGTGTAAAATCACCCGCCAGCAGATTATACCTGCTGGTTTTTTTTATTCTCGCCGCGCTAAAAAGGGAACGTATGATCTGGATAATGACGATGGCTCGCCGTATGAACGGTGTTTACGCGGCATTTATGCTGGTCGCTTTTATGATGGGGGTGGCCGGGGCGCTACAGGCTCCTACATTGAGCTTATTTCTGAGTCGTGAGGTTGGCGCGCAACCTTTCTGGATCGGACTCTTTTATACGGTGAATGCTATTGCTGGGATCGGCGTAAGCCTCTGGTTGGCAAAACGTTCTGACAGTCAGGGCGATCGGCGAAAACTGATTATATTTTGCTGTTTGATGGCTATTGGCAATGCGCTACTGTTTGCATTTAATCGTCATTATCTGACGCTTATCACCTGTGGTGTGCTTCTGGCATCTCTGGCCAATACGGCAATGCCACAGTTATTTGCTCTGGCGCGGGAATACGCGGATAACTCGGCGCGAGAAGTGGTGATGTTTAGCTCGGTGATGCGTGCGCAGCTTTCTCTGGCATGGGTAATCGGTCCACCGCTGGCCTTTATGCTGGCGTTGAATTACGGCTTTACAGTGATGTTTTCGATTGCCGCCGGGATATTCACACTCAGTCTGGTATTGATTGCATTTATGCTTCCGTCTGTGGCGCGGGTAGAACTGCCGTCGGAAAATGCTTTATCAATGCAAGGTGACTGGCAGGATAGTAACGTACGGATGTTATTTGTCGCCTCGACGTTAATGTGGACCTGCAACACTATGTACATTATTGATATGCCGTTGTGGATCAGTAGCGATTTAGGATTGCCAGACAAACTGGCGGGTTTCCTGATGGGGACGGCAGCTGGACTGGAAATACCAGCAATGATTCTGGCTGGCTACTATGTCAAACGTTATGGTAAGCGGCGAATGATGGTCATTGCAGTGGTGGCAGGAGTGCTGTTTTACACTGGATTGATTTTCTTTCATAGCCGTATGGCGTTGATGACGCTGCAACTTTTTAACGCTGTATTTATCGGCATTGTTGCGGGTATTGGGATGCTATGGTTTCAGGATTTAATGCCTGGAAGAGCGGGGGCAGC